>CAYPCV010000018.1:0-10861 GCA_964409295.1 uncultured Sulfurovum sp. | reverse complement strand
ATGACTCTTGAGAAAGTTTTGGGTCATTTATATCAAGTGTAACTCTTTCTGACTTTTCACTTTTTCCTTTTTGAAAGGCTAAGTAGCGTTTATAAGCAGGCTTATGTGCTATTTTTACTCTTAAATCGTCTATTAAAAAATCTTTTACTTCTTCTAATGGTAGAATTTTACCCTCTTTATTGGTGTAATTAAATTTATTTTTAGCATAAAAATCACTAATCTCTTTTTCATTTACTTCAGTCTCTTTTGTCTCAGTCCATTGAATATCAAGAGTATATTGTTTTGCACTTTTATACTGCTCTTTTCTTGCTTCCCAAAACTTTTTCAATTTAGCTTCGTCGATAGTGATGGTTACATCTTTATCTGTAAGAATAGAGTATTTTAATTTATCAGCTACTTCAAAAGCGAGTTGAAAGGCTTTGTATTCAGGAGCTAAACCTTTTACATTTAACATTTTCAAGGTTTTTTCAATAATAAGTTGTTCTTTAAAACTCTCTTCAAAAGTATCTTGTTGGAAAGGGCTGTTTGCGATAAAAGTATCGTAAATTTTTCTATCAAAAGCTCCATCTCTTTGAAAAGATGGAATCTCTGAGAGCTTTTTACCTGCTTCCTCTTCGGTTACAATAATTCCAAACTCTTTTGCAAGGTTAAGAATTTTTGCTTGTGTTGCCATGTTGTTTAAAACTTGTTGCTCTAAACCCATTCTTTTTGCTTGGTCTTTATCAAATTTTCCTTGCATCATTTGGTTATATCTATCGAAAAGGTTATTGTACTCCATTGCAAACTTATCTCGTGTGAGTTCAATATCTCCTACTTTTCCTATGCTACTGCTTTTTATTCCAAAGGAAAAGCCAGCTGTTGCTCCTGTAAATATAAATGAAATGGTCGCAATCCATATCGTAATTATTAAAAATTTGTTGTGCTTTTGCATCCAACTTATCATTGTATTTTGCCTTAATGTAAAATTTGCCTAATTTTAGTCTAGTTGTTATTAATTATTAATGAAAAAATTACTTTATTAATAGTATATTCCCTTTAAAAAGAGAAAGAAAATAATGGAAAATACGAATTCGCAGATAGTAACAGAGGATTTAAAGCATATTTGGCATCCATGCACACAGATGAAAGACCATGAGACCTTACCTCTCATTCCAATTAGTCGAGGAGAAGGAGTCTATCTTTACGATTTTGAAGATAACTCCTATATTGATGCTATCTCATCGTGGTGGGTTAATATCTTTGGTCATGTAAATCCACATATTTCGGCAAAAATCAAAGAACAGCTAGATACTTTAGAACATGTATTACTTGCAGGTTTTACTCATAAACCAGCTGTGCATCTAGCTGAAAAACTTGTAAATTTAACCCCAAAAGGTTTGGATAAAGTCTTTTTTGCAGATAATGGTTCATCAGCTGTTGAAGTAGCGTTAAAGATGAGTTTTCATTACCACCGAAATCATGGAGACCATCGACCTTTATTTCTATCTCTCTCTAACTCTTATCATGGCGAAACTATTGGTGCATTGAGCGTTGGTGATGTTGAACTGTACAAAGAGACTTACGCTCCACTATTAATCTCATCTATTCAAACACCAGTACCAAAAGAGCAAACAGAGCAGAGTGCCAAAGAGGCAATTATAGAACTAGAGAAGATTTTAGAAGAGCGAGGTTCTGAAATCTCTGCGTTTATTATCGAACCTTTGGTTCAAGGTGCAGGAAACATGCACATGTATCATCCTTTATATATTTCACTAGCCAAAAAAGTCTGTGAAAAACACGGAGTACACCTAATCGCCGATGAAATTATGGTAGGTTTTGGACGAACAGGAACAATGTTTGCTTGTGAACAAGCCGATGTTACTCCCGATTTTATGACCATTTCAAAAGGCTTAACAGGGGGATATTTACCCCTAGCCATAACCATGACAACTCTTGATATTTACTCGGCTTTCTATTGTGATTATAATGATTATAAAGCATTTTTACACTCACACTCTTACACAGGTAACCCTTTGGCTTGTACAGCAGCGTTAGCAACTATAGAGCTGTTTGAAGCATCGGATGTTCTAGGAGAAAATCGAAAAAAATCAGCCTATATTTTAGAAAAACTAGAGAAGTTTAAATCCCTAAAAAATGTTAAAGAGGTACGCCAAACAGGAATGATTTCTGCCATTGAACTAAAAGGCTACACCCCACAAGAGCGTATAGGTCTAAAAGTTTATCAATATGGATTAGACAATGGAGTTCTTCTTCGTCCTCTAGGGCATATTGTCTATTTTATGCCACCTTATATTATTACCTATGAACAGATTGATAAAATGATGGATACGGCTTATGATGCGATAGTAGGATTATGATGCGATACTTTTGCAGTATAGAGTATCAGTGAATTTCGTTATAATATAGTTATGACAATAAAGGAAAAGTGTGAAAGTTATTATAGATTTAATAGAAGATATTAGAGAGACTATTCAAAATAATGAAACATATAGAATTTCAGCTATGTTACTAAAAGAGAATCCTGAAAATAAAAAAGATTTAATTTATGCAGGAGAAGCCTCTGTAGGCTCATTTTATATAGATAAAATATCTAAAGAGCTTATCTTTACAGTAGATAAAGATAGAGATGCTTTAACAATAGGGGAGTTAGTAAAGCATCTTCTGATTTTAGATATGGATGCAATGATGTATGAAGTTAAATTGGCTGTCAGTGAGAATCATGCCCCAAAAGAGTTGGTAGGGTTTGGATTTAATGCAACAGATGGGAAATATGCTCTATTCATTATGGCGTAATGACCATTTTGATAAAATACCAAAAATAATAATTAAGGGTTAAAATATGTCAGTTAAATGTGCATTTTTATTCGCAGGTCAAGGTTCTCAATCGGTAGGAATGGGAAAAGATTTCTTTGAAAACTCAGAAGTTGCAAAAGCGATGATAGCAGATGCAAGTAGTAGAACAGGTATTGATTTTGAGAAGCTTCTTTTTGAAGAGAATGATGATTTAGGGCAGACAGAGTTTACTCAACCAGCTATTTTATTGGTAGCAACGATTGCTCATAAGCTTTTTACAGATGCAATGGATATAAAACCTGTTTTGACCATGGGGCATTCTCTTGGAGAGTTTTCAGCACTCGTAGCGAGTGGTGCATTGGATGCAACCGATGCTGTTGAGCTTGTAAATTTACGTGGTAAACTTATGGCAGAAGCATGTTCTACACAAGAGGTAGGAATGATGGTCTCTTTGGGGCTAAAAGATGATATGGTAGAGCGTATTTGTGCAGAACAAAGAGATGCAGGGCTTAGTGTTTGGGCTGTAAATTATAATGCCGATGGTCAGATTGTTATTGCAGGGATTAAAAAAGATTTAGAGACTTTAGCTCCTATCTTAAAAGAGGCAAAAGCAAAAAGAGCAATTTTATTAGACATGTCTGTAGCTTCTCATTGTCCTTTGTTAGAGAGTGCCGTTGCTCCGTTATCTGAAAAATTAAATGAGATGATAAAAGATATATTTATTGCACCAGTTATCTCAAACGTTACAGCAGAAGCATACTCTACAAAAGCAGAAGCGTTAGAACTACTTGCAAAGCAGTTGGTAGAACCTGTAAAGTATAAACACTCTATGGCAAATATTGATGATGAGGTAGATTGTTATATTGAGTTTGGACAGGGTGCTGTTTTGAAAGGGCTTAATCGAAAAGCGACTAAAAAACCACATTTTAATGTAAGTGATATGGCTTCACTTGAAGCAACAATTGAAGCAATTAAAGCGTTATAGAAACATTGAAGAAAAGTAGTTCTGCTACTCTTCTTTAATACAGAGATTAGGGAACTTTTTTCTTAATAATAGTTTCCTTTTTACTTACGCTACTATTATTCTCACTTGTTACATTTTTCGCTTGCTGTGCTGTAGATTTTGCATTTTGAACAGCTGTAGATGGAGACCTTTTTACATCATTATTTGCAATAACTGTTCCCACACATCCCGTAAATACGCTTGTGATTATGGCTGTTGCCAACATTGTTTTAATCATATCTTATCCCTTTGAAAAAAATCTTGCCTTTTCAGACAAAATTATTATAATTATATTTTTCTTAAATAATATACAATATATTTTTTTAAAAATTAATCGGAGTAAAAAACTCTCTTTTGATACACTTTCTTTATCTTTCCTTAAAAAAGTGTTTTCTATAGTCACGTTTTTTGACTTTTACTCTAGAGAGTTTATTAATGAAAATTTGCTATAATTTCACAAAAATAATTAGGAATATATGTATGAGTAAAATTGCAATTATGGGTGCAATGCCTGAAGAGATAGAACCACTTTTAGCCAAAGTTGAAAATGTTAAAAAAGTTGAATACGCAAATAACAGTTATTATGAAGCAACGTATAAAGGAAAAGAGCTTGTTATTGCTTACTCTAAAATCGGTAAAGTCTTTGCCTCTTTAACAGCAACAATTTTATTGGAAAAATTTTCTTGTGATAAACTACTTTTTTCGGGTGTAGCAGGAGCGATTAGTCCTGATTTAAATATAGGCGATTTAATTATTGCTGATGGGCTTTGTCAACATGATTTAGACATTGTGGCTTTTGGTCATCCCTACGGTTATGTTCCCGAAGGAGAAGTATGTATTCCAACGGATATAAATCTGCGTAATATTGCAAAAGAAGTTGCAAAAAAGAGGAATTTAACTCTAAAAGAAGGTGTTATTGCTACAGGAGACCAGTTTGTTGCCAATAGTGAACGAAAAGATTGGATTTTAAATACTTTTAATGCTGATGCTTTAGAGATGGAAGGGGCTTCTGTAGCTGTTATTTGTAATGCTTTAAATGTTCCATTTTTTGTTTTAAGAGCTATTTCTGATACAGCAAATGATGATGCAGGAGTAGATTTTGATGAGTTTATGATTGGTTCAGCTAAAATTTCGGCAAACTTTATTTTGGATATGGTAGAGAGCATTGAGTAGAGAAATAAGACCTCAACTAAATATCTCAAAAAAGCTTCTAAGAGTTGCAGGAAAGACAAATGCAACCTTTAGGCTTATAGGAGAGGGCGACAAAGTTTTAGTAGGGCTAAGTGGAGGAAAAGACTCATTAGCTCTGATTCATATTATGAAACATATTCAGCGTCATGCCCCATTTAAGTTTGAGTTTGAAGCTTGTACTATTAATTATGGAATGCCTGGCGAACACTATACAGATTTAATAGAACATTGTAAAAAATATGATATTAAACATACGGTCTATGAGACCAATATTTATGAAATATCCAATGATACCATTCGTGAAAATTCATCGTTTTGTTCCTATTTCTCGCGTATGCGTAGAGGGGCATTATACACCTTTGCCGAAGAGCATGGTTTTACAAAAGTAGCACTAGGACACCATTTTGATGATACTGTAGAGAGCTTTTTTATGAACATGTTCTATAACGGTTCTATGAGAGCAATGGCACCGATTTATAAAACAAACCGAGGTTTTCACTTGATTCGTCCACTTATTGAAGCTCGTGAAAAGCAACTTCGAGCGTTTGCTGATGAGAATAAGTTACAACCTATTGGGGATGAAGCTTGTCCTGCAATGCTCAAAGATGTAAAGATGCCCCATGCTAGGGCAAATATGAAAATTTGGTTGGAAGATTTAGAGAGAGATAACTCAAAGGTCTTTAAGATGATACGAGCATCTTTTAAACATATACATGATGATACATTTTTAGACCCAGAGCGTTGGGATAGAGATGATATAAAAAACGCTTAAGCAACGTTTTTTATAAACTTTGTTTCTATTAAAAAAGGTTGGACATCAAGAGAACGTTCAGAGAATTTTTTGATAAATGTATCGAGTTCTCCTTTTTTACCAATCCACTCAGGAAGATGTTTATGGGCATAACACTTTTCAATTTGTGTAAAACCTCGATATGATTGTACTGCATTTCTAAGTTTTTCTATAAAATTTGCTTTTTCTTGACGACTCATTTTTTTCCTTTTAGTTTAAATTAAGATTTATTACTATATCAAATGTAAACTTAAACTTAAGTATGAAGTTTAGAATTTTAAATTATGTATAAACAAAGTTTAATATTTTAAAGTAGGGTTAGATTTATCCTTGGATATAATGTTGAAAAGAGTTAATTTTTACAAAAAAAGGATAAAAATGTCGAATCAAGAAGAACCAAAATTAAAGAAAATAGTAGTTGCTGCTGATGGCTTAAGCTTAGGTATATCAATGGTGGTAGCTATACTTTTAGGGGTGGGGCTTGGTCTTTTAATGAGAAATATATTTGAAATTCCATGGTTATTGTGGCTAGGTGTATTTTGGGGGGTGGCTGGTGCTATTTTAAATGTATATAAAGCCTATGAAAAACAGAAAAAGTCTTTGGATGAGTTAGCAGATGACCCTCGTTACAGACATAAAAAGTATGATAATTCAGATGATGAGGATGATAAATACTAATGAGAAGTGTTATTATTACATTGGTTATTGTTGACCTTTTTATTATACTATTAACCTTTGTATTTGGAGAGTCACATTGGTTGATTAACACACAAATGGGTTTTATCCCTTCTAGTTTTGTGATGTTGGGTTCGATGTTAAGTTATAAATCAATGGTTCAAGGGCGTTTAAATGTCGGAGCTATTCCTGATGATGAACGAGATACTTTAGATAAGTTAGAAGACCCTTATGAACTATATGATGAAGTATATAAGAAAGAGGATAGTGAGAAAACATTGGTTGAAGTAGTCAAAGAGGAGCGACAAAACTTAAAAAAGAGCAGACGTTCTGTTTGGCAGACCACCAAGGACTCTAAAGCCTCTTTCTCTTTTTATCGTTTAGGTTCCTATTTGCTATTAATTTTTGCTTTCTTTTATTTAAATAACAATCAGCTTTTGGACATACCCATATATTTGATTTCATTAGCAATTCCATCTATGGTAATTGTTGCTATATTCCTACGAAAAACTTAAACCTTGATTGACATAGACTAAGATATTTTGATATACTTACTCTAATATTAATTTAATTTATTGAGGTACAACAATGGCAAAAAGTTTATATGAGACTTTAGGTGTAAATGAGCATGCAAGTGCAGATGAGATTAAAAAAGCATATCGTAAATTAGCAAGAAAATATCATCCTGATGTAAATAAAGAAGAGTCTGCTGTTGAGAAGTTTAAAGAGATTAATGCAGCATATGAAGTGCTTTCTGATAAAAAGAAAAAAGATGAATATGACATGTACGGTGACCAAATATTTGGTGGTCAAAACTTCCATGATTTTGCAAAGAACCAAGGAACTAATGTTGATTTAGATGATTTGTTAAAAAGTATTTTTGGAGGTGGAAGTGGTGCTGGTTTTGGAGGTGGTTTCGGAGGAAGCTCTTCTTCTGCTGATTTAGATCAACGTATTAACATTACTATATCGTTTTATATCTCGGTTAAGGGTGGAAAACATAATGTCTCTTTAAATAATGAAAGTTTTGATATTAAAATTCCAGCAGGAATTAAAAATGGAGAGACCCTTCGAGTACGAGGAAAAGGAAGTGTTGGAAGCATGGGTAAACGAGGCGATTTACTTATTAAAGTAGAAGTTTCAGAATCTCCTGTTTTTGAGCGAAAAGAGAATGACCTTTATATGAATATAGATGTTAATTTAAAAACAGCACTCTTTGGAGGTAAGGTTAAGGTTGAATCTTTAATTAATGATGATATTACATTGAAAGTGCCTAAAAATACTAAAAATGGTCAAAAATTTAGAGTTCGTGGAGCAGGTGTGGTTGATAGAAAAACATCGTTAAAAGGAAATCTATATTTGACAGCGAACATCACTTTACCCAATGTTGATGATTTGGATGATGATTTCAAGAAAACTTTAGAAGAGAAGCTTCCTGATGCATAGTTATGATGAACCTGTCTATCTTATCTCTGTGGTTGCCTCTATTTTAGACATACATCCACAGACATTGAGACAATACGAGAAAGAGGGTTTAATTGAACCTTCTCGTACACAAGGGCGTATGCGTTTGTACTCTCAACGTGATATTGATAAGATTAAATTTGTACTCCAGTTAACACGAAAAATGGGTATTAATTTGGCAGGTGTTGATGTAATTTTAAAATTAAAAAAACAGATGGATGCGATGAGTTCTGAGATTAAAGATTTACGCGAAGAACTCTCTAAAGTAAATCGTAACGGTTCTGTTCCTGCCCATAAGGCTGTAGTTACGACAAGCAATTACGATATTATTATTTTTAAAGAGTAATAATCTCTTGGATATTATCTACGTTGATAATATCCATCAGGGCTGTATATGAAATAAACATCGGTTGGTGTAAGATGAGGTAAATATTGAATTGGTCTTCCACTTTCACTAATGGTTTCTATACTATTATGTTTTTTGCTCTCTTTCTTTTTCTCTTCAATCAAATTTGTGATGACTGAGGTATCTTCAATTTTAGAAACTATGGTTTGAACCCAATGCAGTTTTTGTGCATCTACTGCAAATTCAGACCAATCTCCTTTAGATGATTTTTTATACATTCTTTTTTGAAACTCATCAATGCTTATCCCCATCTTTTTTGCAATAGGAGTTGCTAAATACTTCCACCACTTTTCTAAATTTTTATAACTCTCTTTTTGTTCTGTTAAGTTGGTGTTTCCTTGTTGATACATACTTGGTTGGTGGTGCAACATTGTAGCATGAGAATAAGCAAACGACTTGTCTGCCAAAGTAACAATAATAGCAGCCATTGAAGCAGCAAATGATTTAAGCACCACATAGACAGGTGCATTTGAACTCTCCATAGCTTTAATAATCAAGTATCCTGCCATAACGGAGCCACCTGGAGAGCTATCTATGACCAAAAAAATGGGTTTATTCTTATCTTTATTATTATAGTAGTTTATCTTTTCTGTTATTTCTGTGGCTGTTGCCTCGGTAATAGCACCATTTAAAGAGATTCTTCTATCTGAAATAATCAAAGTGTTATCTTTTTGAAGAGGGTTATCAAGATAAATAGGCTCTTTATCTACATAGTGACTTAGCTCTTTCTCCATTTTTATGATGGAAATTTCTGATTCTAGTTTCTCTTTTTTGAGCTCCCACTTGGCTTTTTTAACATTAATTTCATGTGTAACTTTATTGGCTTTGACTTCAGCTATTTCAGCATCATTTCTTAATTTGTTAATATTGTTTTTATACTTTATTATCTCATTGTATTTTTTATTCTTTTGCGTTAACTCTTTGAGCTTAAATTGTGCTTCAAGAATTTTGCTTTCAAGTTTAAGTTTTTCTAACTGTAGAGAACTTTTATTGGTATCATTTAATGAGATTAAAGAAGAAGCTTCAAGGCTTCCAATCAGAAGTATGCTTAGTACATTTAGTTTATAGTTCATAGTGATATTCCATTGTAATTTATTATCTTATGTTATATTATATTCAAAATATATTAGGGTAGTATTAAAAAAATAGATTAAATAGTATTATATTAATTTAATATTAAAAATATATGTTAAATTTGAAAAATAGGAGATAAACAAGAAGTATATTAAAGAAGAATATAGATAGGAGACGATATAACTATTATTAAAAAATAATTCTTTAAGTATGCTGTTGATAAAGAACAGCTTTAATTTAGAGACAAAAGGAAAAATATAAAATGCAAAAAATAATATTATGTATGGCTTTACTGTTTTTGACTGCTTGTGAGATAGGAGATATTAATGAGATAGAAGAGGAGAATGATTCAGATAATAATACGAATAGAACAACTTTTTATGTTTCCCCCTCAGGAGACAATGAAGATGATGGTTCTTCTGATACTCCATGGAAAAATATTCAATTTGCTGTAGACCAATTAAAAGAGGACTCAACCCTTATTATAAAAGAAGGTATTTACAATGAACGCGTACTTCTTTTGGGCGAGGATGATTCTAATATTATTTTAGAGGCTGAAACAGGGGCAGTGATAGATGGAAGTAATTTAAATGTTATTGGTCAACAGGGTCTTATTACTATTCGTGATGCACATAATATTGTTGTAAATAACTTAGAGCTTAGGAATTTTAAGACGGCACAGGGTATCAATATGACCCAAACACCTATAGGTATACTGATTAACGGTACATCCCACGATATTAATATTACAAATAATAGAATTCATCACATCGAAAACTTATCCACCTGTGGCGAGTCCAGTGGTTGTGCTGTTGGTGCAAATGGTATAGCTGTTTATGGAAATAGTAAAACAGCAATCACTAATCTAAATTTTGTGAATAATGAGATTTCAAGTTGTATTTTAGCGTCAAGTGAAGCCTTTACCATTAATGGAAATGTTGATGGCTTTAAAGTCTTAAATAATTATGTTCATGACAATAATAATATTGGAATCGTGATGATTGGTTATGAATCTGATGTCTGTCCTGACTGTTTGGATGATGAGAATCGAGCAAGAAATGGAATTGTCAAAAATAACCGTTCTATTAACAACTCAACCAATTTGCCTCTTGGAGTGTTTAATAGTAATCCTTGGTACGAAAGTGCAGATGGCTCGGCAGGTGGATTTTATGTGGATGGTGGACATCATATTCTTTTAGAAGGGAATTATGCCTCTAAAAACGATTTAGGATTTGAATTTGCCTCTGAACATGCAGGAAAAGCTACTAATGATATTTTGATGGTCAATAATTATCTGTATAATAACAGAGAAGCTGGTTTGAGCTTAGGTGGATACTCTCAAAACCCAACCAAAGCAGGTGGTGGAGAGTCTAATGTTATTATGGTTTATAACAACTCTTTTTATAAAAACTCGGGTTGGGGTTCAGAAATAACGTTTGCTTACCGAGTTCAAAATGCAAGCATT
>CAYPCV010000017.1:0-5599 GCA_964409295.1 uncultured Sulfurovum sp. | reverse complement strand
GCAAACTTTCGTAAAGCCAAGGCACGATTATACACATATCTTGCTCCACCAATTTGAGAAGAAATAATTTCTCTTTGTTCTTTGTTTGGATATAGACGAACTTTTTGAGCTTTTAGCATTTCTTCTCCTTTTTAATATGGTGTGCTATTGGTATTTTACCTAGTTAACGGTACTATATCAATAAAAAACACCTGATTAATATTCGCTTTGCGAATGTAGCTTATATCCACCACTTGAAAGAGGTGGTTTTGCGCTACGATTTGATAAATAGATGAAAATTTAGACCCCCCGTTTTTTTTAAGTCTAAAGTTTCAAGAGGCTAATTTTGTTAACAGTAAGTTAACACTCTTTCTATAAAATTAATAATTATAATAAAAAGGAGTTATAGATGAAGAGAGTGTTATGTTTATCATTGGTTGCGATTGCAACACTGCATGCAGAAGAGGTATTAGAGGATATCTCTGTTATAGAAGAAGGAACAACACAAGTTGTTAAAAATATTTCAGGAGAAGAGCTAAAAAGTGCTGACCTTGCTGAGGCTCTCTCAAAAAATGTTCCAAGTATCTCAATAAGTAGGCGTAGTGGTGTTGCAAATGATATTATTTTGCGTGGTCAAAAACGAGATAATATTAATGTAACTATTGATGGAGCAAAGATTTGTGGTGCTTGTGTTAATCGAATGGACCCACCTATTTCACATGTTGTGACTCATGCAATTTCAGATGTTATTGTACAAGAGGGACCTTTTGATGTTGAAGAGTTTGGCTCATTAAGTGGTTCTGTTAAAGTTAAAACAAAAAAACCTAGCAAAGAGGTTCATGGAGATATATCTCTTAATGGTGGTTCTTTTGGCTATCAAAAAGCTTCTGGAACCATTTCTGGAGGAAATGATAGAGTGCGTGTATTATTTACGGCTTCAACAGAGAGTGGAGAACAGTACAAAGATGGTAATGGAAATAATTTTGCAGAACAGCTAGAGAATTATACTAGCTCAACAGCATCTTTAATGGATGATGCTTCTGTTTACAGTACAGCTAATCGTAATCGAGATGCTTTTGAAAAAAATATGTATATGGGAAAAATTTTTATTGACTTTACTCCAGACCAAGAACTACAATTGAGTTACACTGCCAATAGAAGTGACAATGTTCTTTATCCTTCAAGTAAGATGGATGCAATTTATGATGATAGTGATATTTTTAATCTTCAATATTCACTTAAAAATCTTGGCTCTTACTCTAAAAAATTGGAACTTCAAGCCTACCACTCCAAAGTAGAACACCCAATGAGTACCGAATACAGAGATGCAGGAGAAGTAAATTACATGACACATTTCTTAACGACCGATATGAAAGGGCTAAAGGTTAAAAATTCTGTTGATGCTTTTGGTCAAAGTATCAATTATGGAGTTGACAGTAGTAAGCGAAATTGGGATGGAAGATATAGCAAAACAAATGTTGCGAGTTCTACCGTTACAACAATGAGAAAAAGTATTGATGATGTTGATACTACCAATATTGGATTTTTTGTTAAATCTAAGAAGAGTATCAATGATTTTGATATTGAAATGGGTATGAGATATGATGATACTTCGGTAGATACAGCATCATCAATCAATAATGATACGGACTATAAGGCATTCTCTGCCAATATTTTTGCAAACTATCATTTGGATGACTCTACAAAGTATTTTGTAGGTATAGGAAAATCAAGTCGTGTTCCAGATGCAAGGGAACTTTACAATACTAAAACCGATGGAACACTTAATGGTAACCCTAATCTAAATCAAACAAGCAATTATGAAGTTGATTTTGGAGTGGAAAAAGAGTATGAAAATGGAAGCTTAAAAGTAAAAAGTTTTTACTCTAAACTGAAAGATTATATCTATTATAATGCATCTCTTCCAAGTAATAATTTTGAGAATATTGATGCAAGCATTTATGGTCTTGAGTTAACTGCTTCCTATATGCCAACAGGCAATACTTTCCTTTCAGCAGGATTAGCGTATCAAAAAGGAAAAAAAGATACTCAACCTACAGGACAGACCAACAGCAACTTAGCCGACATTACACCGTTAAAACTGAATGCAAGAGCTGTATACGATTATGATGAAGATGGGAGTGTTGAAATTGCACTTGTTGCGTCAGATAGATGGGATAGAATAGACAGTGATAATGGAGAGCAAACATTAGCAGGTTATGGAGTAATGAATTTAAAAACGACTAGAAGCTTTGACAATGGTTTAGAGTTTACTTTTGGGGTAGATAATGCATTTGATAAAACGTATGCGACTACAAATACCTACAAAGATTTAATTTTAATGACTGATGGTACAGATACCATGCTTATTAATGAACCTGGGCGTTATGTTTATTTGAATGCTAAGTATCAATTTTAAATCAAGATGAAAAGTGTTATTTTTACGGTATCTCTATAATTATTATGATAAAATTCAATTAATTATAGAAAAAAGGATATTTTTGAAAATAACCGATAAAAAAGCCTTGAAAAGAGAGTCAATTTTACTAACTTCGCTTCAACTCTTTTCAAGTAATGGTTTTCATAAAACAACTATTCCTGATATTGCTAAAGCATTAAAAATGAGTGTCGGGAATCTATACAACTACTTTTCTTCAAAAGATATACTTGCTAAAGAGATTATTAAATACACTTCTGAAACATTGGGTGCAGAGATTAAAACCATTAATATGATGGAGATTCCTAGTGATGAAAAAATTTATAAAATAGTGGAAGTTTATTTTATGATGGCAAAAGAGAAGCCTGAGATGATAGAGTATTTTCTGCGTGTCTATTTGTCAAATCGTGAAGTCTTTAATGATGGCTGTGAAGGGATGATTTGTGTGAGTGGCTTTATTACTGAAATAATGATTTTCTTTGATGATGGTGTAGAGTCGGGTGCATTGCGTAATCAAGACTTTTTTTCTGCTTTTGGTCTTTTTATGGGATATTTAGGAGGCATGGTTTTTTTAAAAGGAGAAGATGTACTCCCCCAAGACATAACCTTTTATATTGATGATATTTCGCGTAATATTTTTAATGCCTTAAAGGCTTAGTTTGAAAAAGCCTAAACTTATTTGGCTTCAGAGTATTAGCTGTAATGGTAATGCTCACTCTTTTTTTAACCATCCCGATTTATTCTCTCTTCTCTCCTCTTTTGAATTGCTTTATTATCCTCTTTTAGAGACCAATTATACTTTAATAAATGTTTTAGAAGATAATTTGGCATGTGATATTTTACTTTTAGAGGGTTCCTTTAAAGAAAAGGGATTTAAAAAGAATGGAGTAGAAATTGTAGAGGTAGTAGAAGCTTATTCCCAAAAAGCAGAACATATTATTACTGTTGGTACTTGTGCCACTTTTGGAGGAGTTTTTAAAGAGGCAGACCCAGATAATATATCAGGTTTCTGCTTTGATAAAGAGGAGAAAACAGAGCGTTATAACCGATACTCTTCTAAACTTATCTCATTATCAGGTTGCCCTATCCATCCAAAATGGCTCTCTTATGTTTTAATGATGTTAGCCAAGCAGAAGCCAATACCTATAGATGAGTTTCACAGACCTCAAGAGCTATATGGAATCACTGTTCATACAGGGTGTAGCCGAAATGAGTATTTTGAGTGGAAGATAGATACAAAAGGTTGGGGATTAAAAGAGGGTTGCCTATTTTATGAAAATGGATGTCAAGCTCCCTACACAAAAGGGAGTTGTAACAAGATTTTATGGAATGATATTAGCTCTAAAACGGTTGCAGGAACACCATGTTTTGGATGCACAGAACCAAGCTTTCCAAAGCTTAATCTTTTTAAAACAAAAACCAATATGGGAATCCCTGCTACCATGCCTTTAGGCATTCCTAAACGAGCCTACTTAACAGCTACAGGAATTGCTAAGAGCTTTAGAATTAAACGGTTTGAAGAGAGGATTATTGAATATTAAGATAAAAAAACTAATAGAAAAAATAGAAGGCGAAGCCGAGTTAAACTTTAGCTTTAAAAATCAAAAGATAGATGATGTAAAGATAAATTTTGCCTTTTCTCGTGGGATAGAGAAGATTTTAGAGGGGAAATCTCCTTTTGATGCTTTGGTTATAACTCCACGGGTTTGTGGTATCTGTAATCATGCTCATCTTTTGGCATCGGTTCGAGCTATTGAAGATGGGTATCGTGGTGCAGGAGTCAAGGTTGAATTGAGCAATAAGGCAAGGGATATTCGTGAGTTTACTTTGGCTTGTGAAGTTATTCAAAACCATATTAAGTGGTTCTATTTGACGATGCTTCCTCAACTTGAAAAGATGTTAAAACAGAGTAATCAAGAGAACCATGCACTAAAAGCCTCTTATCTCTCTGCTACTATTACCAAGGCGTTAGCTATCTTTGCAGGGCAGTGGCCTCATTCGGGTTATGCAGTGGTTGGGGGTGTCACTTGTGACCCTACTTATGTGGATATTATTCAAGCAGTGGGGTTGATTGATGAGTCTATAACCTTTTTTGAACAGATAGTTGCAGGTATCAAGATAGATGAGCTTTTAAATATGAACTCTGTAACAGAGCTTCAAAATATAGGTGGAGATTTGGGAAAACTACTCTATCTACTAGGCACTAGTGGTATGGCAGAGGTGGGTAAAAGTCATGACCGATTTATTGTTTTTGGCGAGTGTTTGTGTTTTAAGATAGGTAAATCTGTCCCCACACAGGTATCAACGATTAATCCAAAGTATGTTAAAGAGTCAGAGCAAGAGGGAACATTGGCAAAAGCTGTTACCTATAAAGGAAAACTCTTTGAAGTTGGTTCTTTGGCTCGTGGAATGATTTCAAAAGAGCCAATAGTAAAAGCCCTGCATAAACGTTATAAAGATTCATTGGTTACTAGAATATTTGCTCGTATTTACGAGATAGGGCTTCTTCTTGACTACTCAAAAAGAGTTCTAAACCGTTTAGATGTCTCTGAACCATCATGTACTATAGATAGTGGATTAGAGATTGAAGATTTTGAAGGGGTAGGTGTAGTTGAAGCTGCTAGAGGCTCTTTAATTCATAAAATATCAGTTCAAAACTATAAAATTAAGAGTTATGAAATAATAACGCCTACGCAGTGGAATCTAAGCCACGGAGATAGCCAAGAGAGAGGGATTGCTATTAAATCTATGATTGGTTCAAAAACTATAGAAGAGGCAACTTATATTTTTAGAGCCTTTGATGTCTGTTCGGTCTGCACAACACAATAGAACAACCTATATCATAAATAAATGTTTCTAAACTCATAAAAATTATCTATTTTTATTAACTGAATAACTATTCATTTAATCTTAAGCTTACTTCTCTTAAACTAATGAACAATCATTCAATTTGAGAAGGAGAAGCAGATGGCAGTAGATAAGCAAGAGTCGGTAAAGAGTCTCTTTACAGCACAGAGTGCCAAGGTAGATACAAATAGAGGCGATGCCTATTATGAGAATCTCTATGCGAAGTGTAGAGCAAGATTAGATGAGTTAAAAGAGTTAAAACCTCTCAATAATCGTATGGATTTCAAAGAGAGTATAGAGGATGAGGGGTTAGATAGAAGAGATTTTCTAAAGTGG
>CAYPCV010000016.1:0-7130 GCA_964409295.1 uncultured Sulfurovum sp. | reverse complement strand
CTTTTACTATATTTAACACTTTTTCTCTTTTCTAAAACTTCATATCTCTTATTATATCTGAAGAACACTAAAATTAACAAAAAAAAATATTAAACTTTTTTATTTGCCTTTTACGCTTTCATCCACCCCATGAATGAGGTGGTTTTTCGCTATAATTTTGATAATAGTCTTATTAATTTATCCAAAGGAGATATATTTATGAATATTATCAAACCACTCTTTATAGGTTTAACGCTTTTAACATTTAATTCATTGGCAACGGCTTCAACAGGTGAAGAGTTGACAAAAGCAAACTGTGCATCTTGTCACATGTTAAGTGTTCCCCAACCAGAGCAAATTCCTACGTTAAAAGCTCCTGCTATGGAGGCTGTATTGTTTCATGTTAAAGCCGTATTTCCTAAAGTAGCTGACCAAAAAGCATTTATTTTAGATTACATTCAAGACCCTGTTGAGTCTAAATCGGTATGTGAATCAAATAAAGTAAGTAAATTTGGGGTTATGCCTACATTAAAAGGGAAGGTAGCTGTTAAAGATTTAGAGAGCATTGCTGATTATATTATTAAGCAGTATCCTACTGAAAAATTTGTTCGTATGATTAGTGAAATGCAAGGTAATGGGAAATTAAATGGATTAAAAAATTCGCCATTTTTAATGAATCAAGATGCATTACCTCATTTAACAAAAATTTTAGTAGAGCATTGGACAAAGGCAAAACTTGGTTTAAGTAGTGAACAAAAAGAGAAGCTATTGGTTGTTCGGAAAGAGACCATGCAGGGTGTTAAAAAAATCAAAAAAGCATTAAATGTTTTAGAAGCTGATGTGATTGAGATGACTGTAGATGAGGATATTGAATTAAAAAGTATTCAAGGAAAAGTAGATGAAATTGCTAAATTAAAAGCCCAAGCTACTATGATACAGCTGAAATGTCTAAAAGAGAGTGTTAAAATATTAACTGAAGAACAGCTTGAATTTTTATTACCATTTTGGGATTTATAAGTTATCTCTATGCCAGAACAAACAATTCTACTGCTTGAAGATGATGTAGATTTAAACGATACAGTAAAACAATTTTTAGAATACTCAGGGTACAAGGTTTACCCTGCTTATGATGCACTTCAAGCGAAAGATATGCTCTATGAACAGAGTATTGATTTGATGCTTTTAGATATAAAAGTTCCTTTTGGAAATGGTTTTGATTTTTTACGGGAAGTTCGAGAAGAAGAGAATAATGCTCCTGCTATTTTTATTACCTCTTTAAACTCGGTTGATGATGTGACAAAAGGGTTTGAACTTGGTTGTGATGATTATATTCGTAAACCTTTCGCCTTAAAAGAGTTACTCGTTCGTATTGAAGCTAGTTTAAAACGTAAATTTGGAACACAAAGCAATCAGTTTGATTTAGGAAATGGGTATCATTTTGATATAAAAGGGCTATTTCTTAGCCATGATAATAAAAAAGTTGCATTAAAGGCAAAAGAGACAAAACTCTTGGCTCTGTTTTTAAAGAATACAAATGAACTCTTGACATATGAACAAATTTTTGAAACATTGTGGGACTACAATGAAACACCAAGTCAAGGAAGTTTGCGTGCGTATATTAATACGCTTCGACATGCTCTTGGGAAAACAAAAATTGAAACCATTAAACATATAGGGTATCGATATGTTACTTAGTGAAAAACGAAGCTTGTTTCGTTTTTTATCCATCTATTTAAGTTCTACCTTTTTGCTTTTTTTATTGGCAACTTTTATCTTTTATCATTTTCAAAAACACCATATTCTTGACCAACAATATACTGAGCTTAATCTTGAAGCCAAACGAATTAGCCAAAGTTTAGGGGAACTCTCTTCTAAATTTACGACACCCTTGGTTTATCCTTATAAAAAACCTTTTGATTCTGCTATATACAATGTAGAGAAAGAGTATATCTTTGGCTCTTTTCATCCCAAGGATATTCAATGGAATAAAGAATATTATCAAAAAGATAACAGACTTTTTCATCTCTATCCTGTTTATCCATATTATCTTGGAACAGCCTATCTTTTGGTTTCACAAAAGATGAACTATGCACCTATTAATGACTTATTTAAAATCTCTTTACTTTTTTTAGCCATTGCAGGTACATTTTTTACACTCTTGGGTCTTTTTTTGGGTAGACTATTTATTGCTCCAATGAAAGAGTCTTTGGCAAAAATGAACCGTTTTATAGAAGATACAACGCATGAGTTTAACACCCCTATTAGTACGATTTTAACTAATATTGAATTGATTGAAACGTTTTATAATTGTGATGGAAAAAAAGAGTTAAAGCGTATCGCTATTGCATCAAAGACTTTGAGCCGTCTCTATGAAGATTTAACCTATCTCAAACTTAATCATAACTATCATCGAGATATTGAAGCCCTTAACCTTTCTGTTTTAATTACAGAACGTATTGAAAATTTTAATACCTTAATAGAAGCCAAAGAGTTAATACTTTTTTTAGAAATCAGTGAAAATATTGTTTTAGAGATGGATAGAAATGATGCTATCCGTATGGTGGACAATCTTTTATCGAATGCAATTAAATACAATAACAAAAGAGGTCAGCTAAAAGTCAAGCTGGATAGTAAAAAACTTTTAATTTTTAACACAGGTATGGGTATAAAAAAAGATGAAATAAAAGAGATTCAACGACGTTTTAAACGTGCTAACCAAAGTGAAGGTGGTTTTGGAATTGGTCTTGATATTGTAGGGCAGGTTGTTGAGCGTTACCATTTTAAATTAAAGATTGAATCAATCTATACCAACTATACAGAGGTTACCGTAATATGGAAAAAATAGTCATATTTATTGTACTTGTTTCAACAGTTTTATCTGCTGAAATAACAGAGAGAGCATTGCAAAAAAATTGCATAGCCTGTCATGTAGAACAGAAAATTCCTAGCAGTTTAATATATCGACGTTATCTGCGACGTTATAGCACGCATAAAGCAATAAAAAAGAGCCTTTTTACCTATTTAAACAATCCCATCCAAGAGAACTCTATTATGCCTAAACAATTTTTTTTGAAGTTTCCTCAGAAAGAAAAATCAGATTTAAATGAAACCATTTTAAAAGAGAGTATTGATGCCTATTTAGACTATTTTGATATTAAGAAAGAGTTAATCTTACCTTAGTTTTTTATGATAACTGTTATCACTTTTATCCTGCTTTAAGAGATTTTTATGTACTATTCTTTCAAATTAAAACATTAATGATAACTATTATTATTAACGTTTGTAAAAAGGGATGGAATGAGAAGAGAGTTAATGAGTTTCGCTCTATTGAGTGTTATTGGGGTAGAGGCAAATGCTGGGGATAAATTTATAATAGATGGATATATTCGAGGAACGTATCAAAATCATGATGTTAAAAGAGATAGAGTCTATAAAGATGATGCTATTGGAGGAAAACTTCATATTGAAACAGCTTCTATGGATGGAGTCTCTTTGGGGGCAAGTTTATATGCCTCTTCTTCTGTTATCAATGATGATAACAGAGGACTGATTGCTTTACGAGGAGAGACGCATAAATCGTATAGTATTTTAGGAGAGGCATATTTAAAAAGTGAATTTGGTAAAAATGTTTTAAAAATAGGTCGCCAAGAGATAGAGACACCATTTGCACAAATAGATGATATAGGAATGATTCCAAATACCTTTGAGGCAGTGACCTTGATTAATAATGAGATGGAAAATAGCACACTCTTTTTAGGACAGATTCAAAAGATGTCAGGAGTTGATGCTGAAGTTATTGATAGGTTTAGCAAAGTAAATGGTTCTAAAAAGATGCAGGTTCTAGGTTTAACTTATGATGGTATTGCCGATTTAGCTCTTTTGGGTTGGTACTATCGTTTAAGTGGAGCAGAAGTTGATACTATTAGCTATTTTGAAGCTATGTATGAAAAAGAGTTTGGAGCGTATGCTTATAGTTGTGGCTTACAGTACTCAAAACAGGGACACAATGTAGGAGGTTCAACAAGCGTTTTAGGAGCAACATTAACTTTTATGGCGAACCCTATGGGATTAACTTTTTCTACTGCCTACAATGAGACCAAAGATGGTTCTGCATTTAGTGGTTTTGGAGGAGGCCCATTCTTTTCAAACTCTGAATACCTTATTTTAGACAATGCAGGAGACGACGCAAAAGCTAAATGGATGGGTGTTGAGTGGGATGCTTCTATTTTAGGCTTAAGTGGTTTAAATATGGGTATTGGTAAAATTATTTTAGAAACAAAAGAAGATAAAGAAGCAAGTGAGATAGATTTTGTAGCCTCTTATGAGATTAATAGTGATGTGGAAATTCATATGATTTATTCAAATTTAAAAGGTGCAAATGTAGGCGAAGATGAGGCAAAGCACTTAAGAGTTTATGCAAATTATAATTTTTAATTAAAAAAGTTATTATTTTATGATTTATTAAGTTGATAGTTACTATCATTTGCATAATTAAAGCGTGAAAAAGGGAAAATATGAGACTTTCAGAGTTACAAAAAGGCGACAGTGCTATCATTATGAAAATTGAGACTAGTGATGAGTTAAAGGGACGACTTTTTTCATTTGGTTTGGCACGGGGTTCCAAATTTAGTATTGAGGCATGTTCTTTGGGTAAGCAGACTATAGAGATTATGGTAGATGACACGCTTATCGGTTTAAGAGCAGAGGAAGCAAGTAAAATAGAGGTGGAAAAAATATAATGGATAGTGCAATCAGAGTCGTTTTAGCAGGGCAACCCAATGTAGGTAAGTCGATGCTTATTAATGCAATGAGTGGTTCTAACGCGTTAAAAGTAGGGAATTTTTCAGGGGTAACAGTAGAGAAAACAGAGGTCTGTTTTGAACATCATTGTCATCAATTAGAGATGGTTGATTTACCTGGAACGTATTCGATTCGTGGGTTTTCACAAGAGGAAAAAGTGGCACATAAGTATCTGCTCAATGAAGAGTATGATGTAATTATTAATGTATTAGATTCGACTCATCTTCAACGAAATTTGCTCTTAACCTTAGAGCTTTTAAAGTTGAATAAAAAGATGGTATTGGCATTAAATATGGCAGACGAAGCCCAAAAAGAGGGATTAGAGATAGATGTAGCTCAAATAGAAGCAATCACAGGTGTGCCAACGGTGTTGGTCTCTGCGAACTCTAAAGAGGGAATCGAAGAGCTTTTAGAAAGGGTACATGAGATAGCTGATTCAGAGCAACGTATCAATTCTAATATCGTCTATTCCAACCCTTTGGAAGAGGAGATATTATCTTTAAGCTCTTTTATGGAAGAGAAAGGTTTTACTCTTAGAGATTTAACCTCTCGTGAAATTGCCATTAGAATTTTATTTGAAGATAAAGATTTATACAAAGAGTTGCATGAACATCCTATAATGATAGAGCTTCAGCCACGTCTTGTAGCTTCATTAGAGCATATTTATACGCATCATGATACGAAGAATATTAATGATATTAAAGCCAATGAATATATTGCCATTGCTCGTGGTATTCGTATGGAGACGGTTAAATGTAAACGAAATAAAGGAAAGAAAAACTCAACTCAAAAAATTGATGCAGTTTTAATTAATAAAATATTTGGTATTCCTATTTTTCTATTTTTAATGTGGGGATTGTTTCAACTTACATTTGAGATTGGGGCTATTCCAATGGAGTATATTGATGCAGGTATTGGACACTTTGGCGATGCTGTAGGCTCTTTAATCTCGAATGATGAGTTTAGAAGTTTGATTGTAGATGGAATTATAGCAGGTGTTGGTGCTGTTCTGCTCTTTTTACCTAATATTATTATCTTATACATTGGTATAGCTCTTTTAGAGACTACAGGCTATATGAGCCGTGTAGCGTTTCTACTGGATGGTTTCTTTCATAAATTTGGACTGCATGGTAAAAGCTTTATACCTTTGGTTACAGGATTTGGTTGTTCTGTACCTGCCTATATGGCTGCAAG
Organism: uncultured Sulfurovum sp.; assembly: GCA_964409295.1. Taxonomy (GTDB): domain Bacteria; phylum Campylobacterota; class Campylobacteria; order Campylobacterales; family Sulfurovaceae; genus UBA1140. The sequence continues at coordinate 1,157 of CAYPCV010000016.1, read as the reverse complement.
AACGCTTAAAAGTGAAAAAGATAGGCTTATAACGCTATTTATTATAGGCTTTATGAGTTGTGGTGCAAGGCTTCCTATTTATGTGTTATTTACGGGTGTATTCTTTGGTCAAGAGCAGGCAGGGACGATTCTGTTTATTATCTATATTTCAGGAGCTATGTTGGGGCTTGTAATGGCAAAACTACTTAGAGTGGTGGTTTTTAAAGGTGAAGATGAACCGTTTGTTATGGAGATGCCAAAGTATAGGCTTCCATCTCTTGCTCTTATTTGGCATACGGTTAAGCATCAAACATTGGGCTATCTACAGAAAGCAGGAACATTTATTTTAGTTGCTTCAATGTTAATTTGGTTTGCCTCTGCTTACCCTAAGTATCCATTACTAGCAGAGAGTTATGCCCAAAAGATTGAGCAGACGAATGATAAAGAGTTAAAAGACTCATTAGCCAATGAACTAAAGCTTAAAACCTTAGAGGGAAGTTACTTAGGACAGATAGGAAAAGTTAGTGAACCTTTCTTTGCACCCTTAGGTTTTGACTGGAAGATGACCGTAGCATTAGAGGCAGGATTGGCTGCTAAAGAGGTTGTTGTCTCAACCTTGGGTGTTCTGTATGCCATTGGGGATGAGGTGGATGAGACGAGTAACTCTTTAGCAGAACAGCTAAAAGCAAATGTTCCTTTTGCTTCTGCAATGGCATTTATTGTCTTTGTTATGATTTATCTACCATGTTTGGCAGCGTCTATGGTGTTTGCAAAAGAGGCAGGGGGATATAAGTATTTAGCGTATCTATTTCTATTTACTACAGTTACAGCTTGGGTATTCTCATTTATTACCTATAGAATTTTACTATAAATAAAAGAGGTTTTGTCTCTACATCAAATTGAATGTAGAGACAAAATAGATAGTACTATTTTACTTCGTACTGTTCACGACCCATTTGATAAAGGTCATTTCCTTGTGTGTCATTTACAACGGTTACAGGGAAATTTTCAACAGTAATTTTTCTAACTGCTTCTGGCCCTAACTCTGGGTAAGCAATCACTTCTGCTGAACGAATCTGTTTACCAAGTAATGCACCTGCACCACCTGTTGCACCAAAATAGATACCATCGTATGCTACACAAGCATCTTTTACCTCTTGGTTTCTATTTCCTTTTCC
>CAYPCV010000015.1:0-12127 GCA_964409295.1 uncultured Sulfurovum sp. | reverse complement strand
GAGATGGCACTCAAAATACTATATGCTCCCTCCTCATCGTCAGAAAGCAGTGCATTTTTTAATGCTCCATCTTCAGAAAGCCCCAACGAAAAGGTAAGTAAATCAGAATTTTCGTATGCCAAATCTTTTTGAAAATCATCAAGAATATGCCGACTTAAAGCTTCTATCTTATCTTTTTGACTCTCTTTTAAAAAAAAAAGGATAGAGAGCGACAGACCGAGAAGAACAATAAAAACCGAACCAAGATAGACATTTGAGATACGTTTCATAGAATAACTATATCAAAACTATGATTTATAGCCAATGAAAATAGTTTTTAATCTATTTACATTAAAATCGAGTATATTAATACCCAAGTAAAACTTATGAAAAAGATTATAGAGCAACTATGAGTCTTTAATGTACCTCTGCATCTACCTCTTTATCAAAAGATTTTTTATTTCCCATAATAAGCCCAACTAATACTAAAGCATAAACTACTGTTGATAAAAGAATAACCCCAATGACAATCGCGTCAAACATCTCTTTGTGTTCAAAACCTTTTGGAAGCATTTGAAGCATAACTATAGAGAGTCCACCTTTAATTCCTGCAAAAAGAAGAACCGACCACCAACGAATACCAATATCGGTCATTTTTTTAGTCATGTTTGAAACAAGAGCAAACGTTCCCATCATAAAGGCTCTAATAACCGTAGTAATAGCAAACATCAATAATATTTCTGTCTGATATTTTAAAAGTAAATCAATATGGACAATACTCGCCATTGACATAAACAAGAATGTATTGGCAAGAAGAGCTAAAACGGCTACATAGTTTAGATTCTGTTTATGACGCTCTATACTACTCACATCAGAACTTAATTTTCGTGTGATGCCACTAATAAAACCTGATGAAAAAACTTTTTTACTTTGGTTGGCACGGTTTACAATATTTTTGGCTTTAATTACACGTCTCTCTTTGTCATCAAACGATTTTTGTGTCATGGTATTGAGCGTAATAATCGCTACAATAACAGCCAACAATCCTGCCATATGCCAATGCTCGGCTACTTCAAATGCCCCATAAGCTGTAAGTAAAATAAGCACCAATTCACTCATAGGGTCAGAAGTTAAACGCATCAGAAATACTCCTATAAAACCGACAACAAGACCAATTACGACCGATATAGAGATAACTTTTAACGAAACAATCGCAATATCTAACGCACCAATTTGAATTCCATTCATCATCGGAATGGCTATAAACATAAAGATAATTAAGGCTGTAGCATCGTTAAAAAGGGACTCTCCTTCGGCTAAAATCGCTAATTTGTGAGGTACTTTAAAACTGGAAAATACAGAAACAACAGAGACTGGGTCAGTGGCTAGAACCATAGCGAACAGAGCAATAATCGCCCCTGTACTTAAATTGTATTCTGCAAAAAAAGTATGGGCTGAAAAGATACCAAAAGCAACAGAAATGGCTACCGAGAAAAGAGCTAGATAGAGAAGGCTTAAAGCGTTCTTTTTTAAATCTTCAAGTTTTAGTTGCAGTGCGTCAGCAGCGATAAGAATTGGAATTAAAAAAAGCACCAACTCAGCAAAGGTCTCTTCTGAAAAGAGAATCATCGAGGGAAAGAGATAATAAAAAGCATAACTTAGCCCTATTAAACTAATAGGAGAAGGAATTTTAAAATATTTTTGAAGCTCAATAGAGATAAAAAGTATGGTAAGAAGAGCTAAAAGTGTTAATATCATGGCTAATACCTTAATGTAAAATTAAAGTATTTTAGCCTTTTGTCACTATGATTAAGTTTATAATAAAAGTTTAGAACCTACAGCACAAACAGCCGATTCACTCTTTAAAATTAGAGGGGTATCTAATCCCATAATATTGCTAAAATCAAATAGCTCTATCTCTTCATCGGTAAATCCACCTTCGCAACCAATTAAAACCGTATCAATATTAGAATCTTGTTCTAAAAAAGTCTCTGAAAAATTAAGCATAACGGTTTGGGGGTATTCTTCTAAAAATTTTTCTAAAGAGTTAGACGTTTCAAGTTTCATAAGGCTACTTCTTCCTGACTGTTGCGAAGAGTTTACTAAGATTTTTTCTAAACGTTTAAAATCAAATTTAAATGATTTTTGGGAACGAGAACAGTAGATAAAGGTAATTTTATCAACCCCTATTTCGTTAAGTGTAGGCAGTGCTTTTTCAACACTTTTTGGGTCAATAACACACCATGCAATATGTAGATTTCTCTTTGCTTTTACTGTTAATATTTCTGATTTTTCTAGTTCTAAATGAGCTTGTTTTTTATCTAGTGAGCATATTTTATAAAAATAAATTTGTTCATCCAAAAGATTACGAAGAGCAATTATTTCGCCCGCTCTATGACGGCGAACTTTGAAGATATAACGATGCTCATCGCCTGTTAAAATAAGCGATGAGACTCCTGCTTCATTATGTTGTAGGTATTGCACTTTTTACTTCCATAATTTTATACACCACTAATCCTGCAATAATAGCAATATTGATAAGTGTAAAAACAATAGCTGAAGTTTTAGCTTTTTTTGCACAGCCTTCTGTAGTTCCTGCTTTTAAAATCTTTTTATATTTTAAAACTTCTACCATTATCATTACCAAGAATGCCACAATCATAATGATAATATCCATGCTCAAATCCATCTTTGCAAATATAAGAGCAATCAATCCTGTAAAGGCTATCATTGTAATAAGACCGTGAGAGACAAACATATAAATACGCATACGTTTTATAGTTTTAGAACACTCTGAACTTAAAAAAGGGATAATCATACCAATAACTAATACCCCTAACATTGCTTTTAATAAAACTGCATGATAGACAATCATCTCTGTAAATTCGCCAAACATCTATAATCCTTTATAGATTTATTTTGATATAAACCTATTTTATTTTACACGAATTATACTATAATAGTTTGATAAAATTATAAGGTATATTTATGGTTAGCATTAATGACGCATTAGAGATTATATATAGTAACATTAAAAAGAAGAGTAGACACATCATCCCAATAGAAGAGTCTATTGGGTCAATCGTTTCCCAAGAGTACAAGGCATCTTTTGATTTACCAAGGTTCGATAATTCAGCGATGGATGGCTATGCTGTCAAAGTCAGTGATTCTGGAAAACGTGTAAAAATAAAAGAGATTACCTATGCAGGAGACCAAGCCCAAGAGGCATTTAGCCAAGGCGAAGTAGTCAAAATTATGACGGGAGCTCCTATCCCAAATGGCTGTGAGGCAATTGTTCCCATTGAAGATGTAGAAGTTCATAAAGATGGTATTACCCTACCCCAAAATATTAAGAAGAACATGATGATTCGATGGAAAGGCGAAGACATCAAAAGTGGAAAAGTTTTTTTAGAAACCAATACAAAAATCACTGCTTATACCTTGGCTCTACTTAGCTCACAGGGAATTACACATATTGAAGTATACCGAAAACCAAAAGTTGTTATTTTTAGTACAGGAGAAGAGTTAAAAGCCCACTATGAAAAGATAGAAGCACATCAACTCTACAATTCAAATGCACCAATGTTCTATGCTCGTGCCAAAGAGCTAGGTTGTGATGTCTCCTACATCTCCTCTTCAGGAGATACCTTACACTCTTTAAAAGAGTCTGTTCAAAACGCCTATGATGCAGACCTTATTTTGACTTCAGGAGGAGTTTCAGTAGGGGATAAAGATTTTACGATTCAAGCATTTCAAGAGCTAGGAATGGAGATTCTGTTCTCTAAAGTAGATATAAAACCTGGAAAGCCAACCACTTTTGGAAAGTTAAAAAACTGTTTTGTTATTAATTTACCTGGAAATCCTTTGGCAGCGATGGTCAATTTTGAAATGTTTGTAAAACCTACTATTTTAAAGCTTTCAGGTACAAAAAAGTTCTATCATCCTCTTATTCATACAAAAATAGCAAACGACTACAAATTTAAAGCAGGAAAAACGGCTGTGATTTTAGGAGAATGGGATGGAGCTTCTTTTAGCCCTCTTTCCAATCAAAAACCAGGAATGGTAGCACCTATAAATCAAGCCGATGGAATGATTGTTGTCACAAAAGAGATGGGTATGTTAAAAAAAGATAAAATCGTAAAAATGATACCGATAAAAGTAGATTTACAAAGTAAAAAACAAGAAGATTTTTTTATAAGAGATTAATACTCTTTGGAAACGGAGGAAAAAACCTTCCGTTCCAACAAGGAATTATAGTCCTGAAATATATGAAGCAATTGCTTTAGTATCAGCATCGCTAAGTCCAGCAACTTGACCTTTCATCAATGCACCCATACCGTTTGTATTAAGTGTACCAGCTTTATAACCAGCAATTTTTGTCTCTAAATCAGCTGTAGGTTGACCAGCAATAACTGCTGATTTACCAAGTGCTGCTGTTTTACCATCTGCACCGTGACAACCAGCACATTTAGCATAAAGAGCTTTACCATCAGGACCTGTAGCTGCTGCTACAGCTTCTGTTGCTACAGCTGTTGCTGAAGCTACAGCTGCTTTTGCTGAATCTACAACTTCTGTTGCTTTCGCTTTTACCTCTTCTACTTTTGAAGTAGCTTTTGCTTTTACCTCTTCAGCTTTTTCTTTCACTGCTTCTGTTGCTTTTTCTACTGCTGTAGCTGCTGCTTCTTTAGCTTCTTCTACTGTTGACTTCTTATCGCCAGTTTTTTCGGCTTTAGCCTCATGTCCTGCTGGAGCTTCATGTGCTGTCGCTGGTGTTGCTTCGTTTGCTGCTTTAGCCTCTGCACCTGTTGATGAGTCTCCACATCCTGTCAATAATAGAGACGCTGCAATGATTGATAAAACGGTAAGTTTTTTCATGTTGTATATCCTTGTATTATAAATTATACAAAATTATACTACACTTTTCTCGGATTTTCCATTAATTTAGAGGCTAATAAGTCACTCCATAAAGAGGTGTTACTCCATTCAATTTGAATCTGTTTAGAAAAAATTATATCCGTTAATTTTATACTTCCCATTAACTTACTATAGGCATCTTCTTTGAAACCCTGTGCATATCCTGTCTCAGTTTCATGTACAATTATACTATGAAGCTTCACATCTCGTTCGCCATTAACCATTACTGTAGACTCTAAGACTCGTTCTACCATAAGATAAATAACCCTAGAAAACTGTTCAGCAGAAGGAGAAACAGGAAGCTCTACCCAACGAGCTGAATGTTTTTTCATATCATTTATATACGAAGCATCATCTCCTGACCAAATGGTCACAGAGTGGTCAAAAGCATCAATAAGCTCTTTAATGTACTGTTTCATTAAACCAAAATCATACACCATCTGCCCGTTGTCTAAATAGTTTGATTCTAATAAAACTTCTACTTTATATGAATGCCCATGAACACTTGTACTACAACGCTGGGTTGAGCATCCACGAACAACATGTGCATTTTCAAATTTAAATAGTTTTCTGATTATCATAAGTGTACCTTAAAATACTATCTGTCCATCTTGTTGCATACGGTGCATAATGTCTTTGGCTTTTTGATGCCCTTGGAAAGAGGCTTTTCTACACCACTCTATAGCTTTCTCTTGATTTACTTCACACCCCAGACCTTGGTCGTACATTGCTCCTAAATTAAACTGTCCTTCTGGAGAGTTCTTCATCGCTGACTGTTTAAAAAGAATGTATGCCTTTTTATCACTCTGCTCTACACCTCTCCCCTCTTTGAACAATGCACCCAAATTATTAAATGCTTCTGCATTTCCTCGTTTGGCTGCCTCTTCGTACCAAAAAGCTGATTCTGAATAGTTTTGAGTACACCCTTCGCCATTTTCAAACATAAGTGCCACATCAAATTGAGCTTGTGGCATCCCTTTTGTCGCTGCTTTTAGGTAATATTCATGTGCTTTTACAGCACTCTTCTCTACTCCTAAACCACGCAAATATAAAAGTCCTAAGTTAAACGAAGAGGTATGGTCTCCTGCATCAGAAGCTTTTTGGTAGTACTCAATTGCTTTGGCATAGTTCTGTTCTACACCCAATCCATTATGGTAAAAATAGCCCACCGTTGCAAGAGAAGGCAAATCCCCTTTTCCTGCAATGTACTGATAAAGCTCTAACGCTTTTGGATACTCTTTTGCATTAAAAAGCTCTAACGCTTCGGCTTTTAGTTCACTGTTTGGCACAATAATCCCTTTTACTCTTTTTTGCGATTATATACGCCTAAACTTAATAACTTATGATAAACTTCTTTTTATGAAATGCTTAACAATAAAACTCATATTGGGATTACTTTTATCACTACTTTTTACTATACCTAGCTTGGGCGATTCATATACAAACAAAGGATATACCATGATTGAACAAAACAGTACCGTAGAACCATTCACACTCAATGACCAATTTGGAAAAGAGCATCGTTTAGAGCAGATGCCTAAACTACTCATTTGTAGTTTTGGAAAAGAGACAGGAAAACTTATTTCAAATTACTTCAATGCACAAGATAGCAACTATCTAACAACTCATGAGATTAAAATCATCGCAGATGTTAGTGGAGTACCTTCACTATTACGCAGTACCTTTATTCTTCCAAAGATGAAAAAATACAGTTTTGAAATTCTTATTTCTACAGAGTCAAGTTTTTCAGAACAATTTCCACAAAAAGAAGATGAGTTAACCATACTAAAGATAGAAGATAGTAGAGTTAAAGAGGTTCTTTTTGTAGCTGATGAAGCAAAACTTAAAGCAGTGATAGAGGGGTAAAACCTCTCTATTCTGCTCGAATATCTTTCTTTCTATTTTCTATCTTTTTACTCTTTTTATCATGAAATTTAGTACACACTTTTTTTTCTCTATCCTCTTTTATATTCCGAAGTATTCCTTTTCCAATCCCTTTAACATTCAATAACTCATCTAAACTACCAATCGTATGTGTTTTTCGATACTCTGTAATGGCTTGAACTCTTTTTAAGCCTAAACCTTTAATACAGCCCAATTTATCTTTGGCAATAGTTTGTACCATAGTTGCACTCATAGCAAAAGATAAAGATGATAATAACATTAAATTCAAAACTACTTTTCTAAACATAAACTCTCCTTTTCATAATTAGAGATTAGAGCAATAATCTCATTAGAGATTCTCTTTATATCTTCTACTCGTTGCTCTGTATCTATCAAATCAAAAATATTTTGATGGTTAAAATCTTTGAAATTTAAACGTTTAGTGGGGTATCTCCAATAAATCGTATCAGAGACTTCATTCCACTCTACATCCAAACCATTCAATAATTTTTGTTGCTCTTCGTTAATCTTATCTTCATCTAAAAATTCAAAACCATAATAGATATTTTTTCGTAACTCTATAAAAAAGCTCAAATTCTCATCTACTTGATACTTTACCCCATAATCTTTAATATTTTTTTGCTGTTGATAATATCGTCTGATACTACTTTTTAAGCCTTTATTATTATTCATATTGTAAAAAGTAAAAGCATAATAAGGAAATAGATTAGATAACAATGTTTGCCAAAAGTTAAACTGAACCTCTATTTTTGCTTCAACAATAGACGACTCTATCCCTATAATACTCTTTAAGTTTTCATCTTTTAAAAGCAAGTTTTTAACATCCATAATAAAACCTTTTTCTGTTGATTGATGAGTTAATTTTTTAACCAAATGTAGATATTGAACCAACACCTCTCGTAAAGCAGGAATAGTTTCAGTTTTTCCAATGCAGGCTTCTAGCCAAGAACAAATCTCTTCTCTGTACGAAATAGTTAATACTTTATCGCGTACTTTCTCTTCAAGAGGCTGTTCTCCAAAAAGAGTTAAATAAATCAGATGAATATTTGATTTTTTATATCCTTGCTTTTTAACTGTTTTCCAGTAACGACTTAACTGAGAAGAGTGGTCTTTTGTATAAATTTTGTTTTCAATAATAATGGCATTCTCAGACGATTGAAGAAGTATATCAATATTCTGTTTCTCTCTAAAAGCATCAACCCTATCTTTAGGAGAATCAAGAAGTAACTCTTTAAAAAATAGGTCTAAAAAGAGCCTTCCTTGATGATGAGAACCTTTTGGGTCAAGCAGTTCATAGATAAATTTAGTATGAAGATTAACCTCATCTCCAGATTTTAAAAGAACAGTAAAGATGTTAAATGCATGAGCCTCATGCCGATTGAGTTCGCTGTATCTGTTCTCTAACAATGCTATCTCTTTAAATAAAAATTCCAATTTACCCATATGACTCTCTTTATATTAAATAGTAAAAGTCATTTTACAAGAGAGAAGCCTAGAATAAACTTAAAAATATATTAAAAATTTTATTTAATTTTAGACACCTTGGGTTGTATCAAAAACACGAATATGCAACCTATCACTATAGTTAAATCCATGCTTCATACAAAATTCAAAAACAGCTCGGTCGTTGTGCCAAATATTAGAGCGACTTTCGCCTACAGGCATACAGTAGATATTCGGATTTTTAAACGTAGAAGTAATTTCAAAAATTTCATCAAATGCTGTTGTTTGTGTCAACTCCTTGTCAATCGTAAACTTAAAAAAACTGTCAAGTGAGTAGTTGACAATATTGGCAATCGCTTGTGGTTTGATTCGTCTATGTTTTGGCTCTCCTGAATTGGCAAGTTTTATAGAGAGAGCAAAAATAGTTTTTTTGTATATAGGATAAGCTTCAAAATCTATCTCTACCGTTCCATTGGTCTCAAAAGTCACACGAACCCCTTGATTAACCAACCAAGTAATAGTGCTATAAAAAACCTCATCTTTATGGTACAAAAGAGGCTCTCCACCTGTTATAACCATCTGTGGAAGATAGCCTATTTTTTGGAATTCACTCTCTAAATGAGCAATCAATACAGACGCATCTTCTACCTTTTTCCAAGAAGAAGAGAAGTGACTATCTACAGCAAAATAGGTATCACACCCCATTTGAGAAACACCATTGACATCATATGAAGCTCCAAAGCCTTGACAAGAGAGATTACACCCACCTGTTCGTAAAAAATAAGAGGGAATACCTGCGTATTTACCCTCTCCTTGAATAGAAAAAAATTGTTCGGTTAGGTAGAACATTAGCCACCTGTCTCATAAAAAGCCCGTTCAGAAATCTCTTTGGAAGAGTCTACAGAATCATCCATCCAACGGTTCTCTTTTGGTTTATCTTGTAACACCGTAGCCAATACTTGACTTGCCTCTTCTATATTTCCTGCCTTTACAGCTTTGGCTATACTCAATGCTTCATCAAAATACAAGCAAGGGATTAACATTCCTTCAGCAGTCAAGCGAATACGGTTACAACTCTCACAAAAATCATGCTTATGTGGGTCAATTAAACCAAATTCATACGACTCATCAAGCAGATAATTAAACGATGGACTCGCACCCTCTCGACCTAATGTTCGTATGGTATGCCCCTCTTTTACTTTTGTAAGAATCTCTCTTCCATGCATTCCCTTTAAACTCTCTACAGCATGACGGTTTTCCATATATTCTATGAAACGTACTTTAATATTTCTCTCTCGACAATACGCAATAATATCTAATATTTCGCCATCATTTATTCCTTTTAATGGAACCATGTTAATTTTTACGCCAAGTCCCACTTCTAACGCTTTGTCAATACCCTTAAGTACTTGTGCCAAAACATCTTTTTGAGCAATCTGATGAGCCACTTCTGGTTTGAGTGAATCCAAAGAGATGTTCAAGCGTTTTAAACCTGCATCTTTTAATCGTTGAGCTACTTTTGGAAGCAGATAGGCATTGGTGGTCAATGCTAAATCAACATCAGGATTATAATCATGAATCATTTTAATAAAGGTATCTAAATCTTCACGCAACAGTGGCTCGCCACCTGTAATCCGAATTTTATTCACACCCTCATCCATCGCAACTTTTATAAATAAAAACAACTCTTCAAAAGAGAGTAGATTCTCTTTTGGAACCCAAGAGAAAGGCTTCTCGGGCATACAATACTGACATCTAAAATTACAACGTTCTGTAACCGAGACTCTAAGGTAATTAACGGTTCTACCGTGTCCATCTATAAGCATTTTTTTTCCATTTATCTTTTTGACTAAGACTATCCAAATGTTAATAAAAGTGAGATGATGTGTTTAAAGTTTTTCTAACTTTTCCTTTAAAATTATCTTGCCTACTTCAACTCCTGGTTGGTCATAGGTATTAACATCTAAAAGTTCCCCCACTAATGAAGTAAGAAGCTCATAATAGTAAATTAATGCACCTATACTTTTTGCATCCACACAAGGAAGGAGTATCTCATCTAAAGGAACATCTTTTTCACTCTTTAATGCTTCAATAACAGAATCACACTGCATCGTAATTAACTCATGAAAAGAGATTCCATTTAAAATATCCAAACTCTCTAAATACTTTAAACTAATATCTGGGATATAAAGTTTATGTTCAAACTTTTGTAATTTAATAAAGGTAACCGACTTGTCTCTTGTTCCTTCCATAATTAGCTGTAAAAAAGAGTGTTGGTCTTTTGGTCCAATCAACCCAATAGGTGTTAAGCCTACATTAAATGAAGAGTGTCGCTGTTTTTTACCTAAACTCTCCCCCCAAAGTTGTACATACCACTGAGTAAAATACTCTAAGGTTTCAGAGTAGGCAAAAATACAGTTAATATTGTATCTATTATGATTCTTGGCATAAAAAAGTGCTTTATCCAGAAGGACATCTTTAAACTTTCCATCGTTAAAGAAAGAGTCACTGATTTCATCTGCACCTTTTAAAAGAGCTTTTATATCGACTCCACACAGAGCTAAAGGAAGTAGACCCACAACAGATAAAACAGAAAATCGTCCCCCAACATTATCTGGTAGATAGAGTACTTTAGAATTTATATCCTTAGCAAACTTCTCTAAATTTGACCCTCTATCTGTAATAAAGGTATACGCTTCGCTATTTTGATTAGAGGCAAAAATATATTTAAAAATAGAGATAGTCTCAACCGTTCCTCCTGATTTAGAAATTACTAAAAAATGCGTTTTTTTAACATCAATCCTATTTAACTGGTTCATAATATTCAAAGGGTCTGTACTCTCAAAAAAAACAAGGTTTCGTTTTAACTGCTCCATTGGTTTTAAAAATTCATAAATTGCTTTTGCACCTAAAGAGCTTCCTCCAATTCCAAAAACAACAATGGTTTCTATTGAATCATCAAAAGTATTAGTAAACTCCAAAATAGAATCTATATTTTGTTGTGGTAAATTATAATAACCAACATGCTTTCGCTCTTTATCTATTTTTGATATTAATCTTTGTTTATCTTCATAGAGTTTATTGTTCTGTGTAAAAAAGAGCCTATTTTCCATTTTAGCCCCTCTCTAATAGACGTTCTTTTGCATCTAAAATCAATTGATTAACACTCTCTTCATAGACTTTAGCTAAAGCTTCATCGGTAGATTCAAAACGGGTAACAAGCACAGGAGTTGTATTACTAGCTCTTACTAAACCCCAACCTTTTTCAAAATTAATTCTAACTCCATCGACATCAATAATATCTTTTATTTTAGGGAAATTACTTGGTGGATTTTCTAAAAGTAGTTTAACTTCATCAATGATTCTAAATTTCTCCTCTTCTGAAGTCTCTACTTTTAACTCTTCGGTCGAGAAAACTTTTGGAAGAGCATCAATCTCAGCATCTAAATCAATTCCATCGTAAATTAACTCTAACATACGAAGTGTTGCATAAATTGCATCGTCATAACCAAAGTAGCGATGTTTAAAGAAGATATGCCCACTTACTTCACAGGCTAAATCAGCATTAGTCTCTCTCATTTTCACTTTTAAATTAGAGTGACCTGTTTTGTACATAATCGCTGTAGCCCCTCGGCGTTCAAGTTCATCGTACATCACTTGTGAACATTTTACTTCGCCAATAACGGTTGGGTTCTCCATTTTCATAGCATAGAGCAGAGCCATTTGGTCGCCTTTTATATTATGTTTATGGGTAAGAACTGCAATTCTATCTGCATCTCCATCATAGGCAAAGGCTATATCTCCCTCTTCTGCCAATGCTTTTTTGACATCTACTAAGTTAGATTCAACAGATGGGTCAGGATGATGATTTGGGAACGTTCCATCG
>CAYPCV010000014.1:0-5183 GCA_964409295.1 uncultured Sulfurovum sp. | reverse complement strand
TAATAAAATTTGTAACATAAACCTCTTCTCGAAGCAGACCCAAAACTTTCTCTATCATCAGCGTCAACATCTCCCCACCTCGCCCCAAAAACGGTCGCCCCTCTTTGTCCTCCAACGTCATAGGAACATCCCCAACAAACATAATATCAGCATGAGGATTCCCCTCCCCAAAAACAACACGGTTTCGACTTTTACTAAGAACACAAAGATGACAATTATCTGCCTGTTGTTGAAGTTCCAGAAGATTATTTGGCAACTCCAAAGGATTCTGCTCCTCACCAGAAAATGGCTTGGCAGAGGTATAGCAATAACCCATATTTTTAAGTTGATAGAGCTGTTTCAGTTGTAGGGCATTGTATAGGTTTTTCATAGTGTTATTGTAGCCTATCCGAGCTTTGAAAATCTATCTTCAAGTATTTAACCAATCATGGACACCCACAAGGGCGTACTAGGGTACGTTTTCCAACGCACTATCAAATAAAATTGGCATAAAATAAAGCTTTGCCGAAAGGCTTAAAATCTTCGATATAATATATTCATGAGAAAAATAGGGAGACGCACATGAAATTCAAATACATCAAAAAGAAATTAATAGAGTTGCGTTCAGAAGTCGAAGTTGATAATGAGCTAGGTCATTTTGACATCAATAAAATGGTAGAAGATGTTTATATGCACATACTCAATGATGTCTATGGTTGGGATTTGAAAAATGCAAATCTATTAAAAGAGAATTTTCCTGCTATTGATTTGATAGATGAAGAGAATATGATAGTCATTCAAGTAACCTCAACAACCGATACTACCAAACTAAGAAGTACCATCGAGAAGTTTAAAAATTTAGATGATGATTACTCTATTTATGATTTGAAAATGTTCTATATTAAAGATAAACCAAAATTTAGTAAAGCAAGTTTAGAAGAGTTTGAAGAAGTAGAGCTATTGGGAATTAAAGATATTTTACATGAAGTTCAAGCCAATGTAGATGTTTGTGACAAGCTCTATGATACGCTTCAAAAGATGTTCGATGATGAAGGCTCAAAAAGTACAGTAAATATTACAGTTCATGGAGATGTAAAAGGTGTGGTTAATGCAGAGAGTGGGTCTGTGATACATCAGACTATTTCATAGAGAAAAGGTAATTAGATAATGAGAATTATTAAAGCAAATTGGGATGCTTTTAAGGCAAAATATAGTGAAAATAAACAAGAAAATTTTGAGTGGTTTTGTTATCTACTTTTTTGTCGAGAGTATAATAAACCCAATGGAATTTTACGATATAAAAACCAATCAGGAATAGAGACAAATCCTGTAAAATTAAATGATGAGGTTATAGGTTGGCAATCCAAATTTTATGAAGGTCAATTATCAACTCATAAAAATGATTTAATAGGTACTTTGGAAAAAAGTAAAAGAGATTATCCAAATATCACAAAAATTATTTTGTATACAAACGTAGAGTGGACACAGGTACATAAGAAAAAAGATACTAAAGCAGAAAAAACACAAGCTCAAATTGATTCAGAAAAAAAAGCAGAAGAGTTAAATATTGAAATAGAGTGGAGAACAGCAAGTTATTTTGAATCAGAGTTTGTAAGTATGACTCATAAAGATATATCAAAACATTTTTTTATTTATGATGAGAAGAATTGGAAAGAAGGAATTACTATAAGTGGAGACTCAAAAGGAATAGTGAAAAATGATGGTACAGCTTACCAAACTATTGTAGAGGGAGATAATAATACAATTAATATTGTTCAACGGCAAGAAAAAATAGAACTCACAGACAACGAAATAAAAAATTCAACCGAAACATTAGCCATCAAAAACCTATTAAAAGATATGCCTATAGAGCAACTAAAAATCAAAGCCTATAAATATCTTCCTATTAGTTATTTTGCCTCTTTACCTGATACTGTAGAAGGTATTATTGATAGATTATTAGAACTTAGTATGGTTAAAGAGGGTTGTGTTCCTATTATTGCATTATTTGAAAAACATTCAAATCCAATAGCTATAAATTTTGTACATTATCTTAAAAGAGTTAAATTCTCTCATATTGAAAATTTTACTTGTAGTGAAAATAGTAAAGTCCAAGCATTATCTTTACTCATTAATATTTCTCAACAAGATGGTAACGATAAATTTAAAGTAGAAACATGGAGATATGCAAATAGTGAAACTCATAGAATTTTTGATGAAATATTAGAGATTGACCTAGATAATAATGATGAGTTAACTAATTTTTTAGATAAGGTATATATTTATTTAGAAGAGGCAAGGGCTATTTATAAAAGTACTCTTTCAATAGAATTAATATTGCCTAGTGAAAGGTTTTATCAAAACTTTAAATCATGGGGAAACTCCAAAGGTATTAGTATGATTCGTAAATATCAATATGTACATAGATTACAGTCAAGATTTTTACAACCTGATGATAATTGGAAAAATAAATGGGAATCATTAGAAGATGAGAGAATAGATATTGTAGAGCATACAAAGTTTATTGAAGGGGTTAAGTATAATAAAGAGCTTTCTGATGCTAACTATAAAGTAGTTTTAAAAGAAAAAGTAGAGAATGAGAATCTTCTCTTTTTAGATATGGAAGAGTTTGGTATACCTATACTTCTCTCTTCTTTATCTACCGAGTGTAATGTAAAAGCAATAAAAGATTTTAAATTTCAAGGCTGTCAAGAAGAGATATGTACTCATATTATGAACAATCATGACAATGAAAAGTCTGATATATTTTTTATGGTAGATAACCCAAATAAAATACCCAACGAATTTAAAAACCCAGAACAAAATTTATACGATTGGTAAAAGGAAAAAATAATGACAACAGAAAAAAATTGGAAAATATTTAGAGGTAGTAATGATATTAAAACATTACCAAAAGCACCGTCATGGAGAGGGAATAGTGCTGAAACACATAATGCTTTTGTTCCTACAGAAGAAGAGATTGACTTGGTGAATACAGCATTGTATTTAAGACGACCACTTTTGATTACAGGAAAACCAGGGACGGGAAAATCTGCTTTGGCAAAGTTGGTTGCACAAGAGTTAGGACTAGGTGAGGTCTTATCTTGGCACATCACAACACAATCAACTCTAAAAGATGCTCTTTATAGTTATGATGCAGTAGCAAGACTTCATGATGCTTCTATGAGTAAGAAGACAGAGGAAGAAGAGAATATAGGGAAATATATTACTTTAGGGGCTATTGGTTCAGCTTTTGCAGAGTCAAAAGAGAAAAAGATTAGAGTAATACTAATTGATGAAATAGATAAAAGTGATATTGATTTACCCAATAACCTACTTCATGTACTTGAAGAGAATCAATTTAAAATCCCTGAACTTGAACGCTCTGTAACAGAAGAACATGATGTTAAAACTTTAGATGGTAAAAGTGCTAAAGTAACTAAGGGTAATATCGAAGCGAACATTGACAACTTCCCTCTTATTGTTATGACAAGTAATGGAGAACGAGGGTTTCCACCTGCTTTTTTGAGAAGATGTATACACTTGACCATGAAACCAAGAAGAGAATTCTCACAGTTAGAAAATATTATCTCTAATCATATTGAACTAGATGATGATAAAAGAGCCAAATTAAAAAATATAATTGAAGAGTTTATAGCTAAAGATACAGAGAAAGAGTATTTAGCAATTGACCAACTTTTAAATAGAGTCTTTTTAGAGTTAGAGGGAATAAATATAGAAAACAATGAACCTCTACTCAAATCTATTTGGAAATCACTTTCTGTTTAAGGTACTATGTTGAAAGAGGAAAACTACCCACATCTTGAAAATATTGCAGAACTTCTATGGTTATCTAAGTTTACAGGTACACAGACCCTTGTAAAAGAAGAGATTGAAGATAAAAAGAATCAAGAGCCAAACCCTACGCCTGAAATAGAAGATGAGGAGGTAGAGGAAGATGAACCTAGTATTGAATCAGAAATGGAAGAAGAACAAGAAGATGATTTAGAAGTTCATACCGATAATCAAGAGAATAATACTTCGTCTTCTAAACAAAAATCAGCTAAAGCTATTCAATCTCCTAAAAAATTAGCACTTGACCACTACCGAGAGTGGGAGAGAGCTTTTAAGTTTATTAATCTCAAAAGGCTATCTAAAAGCAGATATGAATTGGATGAAGAGAAGACCGTAGAAAATATTGCTTCTACTAAAGTTTTTGATTTGGTTTTTAAACGAGTAGAAGAGAAGAGTTTCTTTTTGACTTTAGTTATAGACCAAGGTGAAACTATGGAGCTTTGGAAAGAGTTAATAAAAAACTTTGAACAGATGCTTATGACCATGGGAGTTTTTTCTAGGATTTCTATCTACTATTGGGATACAAAAAAAGAAAAACCAATACTCTATGTTGACAAAGCACTAAAAAGAGAGGCCTCTGAAAAGCTTGTAGTCATAGATGGTCAGCGTAATTTAGTATGGGTTATGAGTGACTGTATTGCGTCTTCATGGAAAAGTGGAAAAGCGTTTAAAAGTATAGATAGATGGTCTACCAAATCGTTTACTTCTATCTTACAGATGTTTCCAAAAGAGATGTGGATGGGTACAATGCTTTTCAAAGGCAAACATATACGACTCTCTTCTAATAGTTTTAATCCTATTAATAAAAAATTACAAATCAAACCTTCTAAAAGAGAAAATGATGCTCTAAAAGTTCCTGTCATTAGTTTTGACCCTTACGCACTACAAGCATGGGCAAAGGTTGTAGTAAATAGTAAAGAGAATAGTATTAGTGGTATTGAGCTAAAAGATTTAGATTTTGAACCCATAAAAACTTCTCCAAAAAAAGAGATAACTTCTGAAATGAGAATGCAACGCTTCTACTCTCAAGCCTCACCAACAGCTCAAAAATTGGCTTTTTATATGTCTGTTTTACCTGTAGATTTTCAAGTTACAAGAATACTCCAAGAGGAGAAACTACCCAAAAGCAATCAAGCTCATGTGGCAGAAGTATTTTTAGGTGGGTTGATAGAGAGAACTAAAAAAGATAAAAATGTTTATTATGATTTTTATCCAAAAATTAGAGAAGAGTTAAATGCCAATATCTCTGCTGATGATTCTTTTGAGATTATGGCAGATATGTCCAATTTTGTTAGTAGTCATTTAGGGATTGGATTTGATTTCAAGGCACTTTTGGCTGACCCTAATGG
>CAYPCV010000013.1:0-7661 GCA_964409295.1 uncultured Sulfurovum sp. | reverse complement strand
TCATGTAGTAATTGTATACAAATTATGATAGAATGTCAATAGGAATTAATTTTTAGTAAAACTGATTATTTCTCCTCACTGCCATAGATGGCGATGTCTCCGAAATAAAGGAATAGAGATGAATGAATTTTTTAATGATATAGCACCTTATATTAGAAAGCTCGAAAGAATTATCGGGCTTTCATTCAAGGTTTTTATTCTTACTGCTATTATCGTCACTTCATTGGGTATTTATGTGGCTAATCTTCTATTTGGAAATCATTCTCTGGCTGTTTTAGATAATTTAAAACATGAAAAAAAGACATTGCAAGTGGAGATAGAAGTACTAAAAAAAGAGAATGCCAAGCTCCATAAATATTATCTTGAATGGACCGATGCACAGAAATAGACTCTTAGCATTTGTTATTTCTTGACTGAAGTATCTCTAATGCAATTGTAAACTTATAACTCTCAATCAACTTTTTGAGTTTATTAAAAGTAGAATCATCTTGGGGTGTTAAGTTATGCTCTTCAAGCTCTTTTATAATATCTTTACATATTTTTGGACGTTTTCTTTTTAGGGCTTTTTCCAGTTTCAAAAAGAGTATCTCTTTGAGTTCTTCGTTGATAAAATGCTCCTTTTTTATAAACTGATGAGGGATGTATTTTAGCAGTATTTTATAGAGTTTCTCTACATCAATAGGTTTATTTAGATGGGTATTCATACCATGAGCTTTACTCTTTTCCATATCTTCTTTCATGGCATTTGCTGATAGGGCAATAATAGGAATCTCTTTATTGGTTTGACGTATAATTTGACTGGCTTTATAGCCATCCATAATTGGCATCTGTATATCCATTAGAATAAGGGCATAGGAGTTTTTCTCAAAAAGTTCTATCCCCTCTTTTCCATTCATTGCAATGTCCAGTTTTAGTTTGGAATTCTCTAAAAGACCTATAATAATCTCTTGATTTATAGGGTTGTCTTCTATTAAAAGAATATTTGCCTCTTTGAGGAGATTGATGTCTTGTTCTAACAGTACAGGTCGTTGATGAGTATAGTTGTGGTCTTGAATATGCTCTTTACTCTCTTGAATCTCTTTGAGCTCAATTTCAAAGATAAAACTACTTCCTTCTTTATGGACACTCTCCACCCAAATTTTACCATTCATAAGCTCTACCAATTTTTTAGAGATGGTTAGTCCTAAACCTGTTCCTCCATAGTTTCGAGTGGTACTTCCATCTGCCTGTGAAAAGGGTTTAAACAGTTTTGCTTGTTCTTCAGGTGTAAGTCCCATACCTGTATCTTTGATTTCAAATCGAAACATTTGGTTATCAATCTTTTGAATGTAGAGTGAAATTTCTCCTTGTTGGGTAAATTTAACAGCATTTGAGAGGAGATTAGTTATGACTTGTGATATTCTTAAGCTGTCACCATAGAGTCGTTTGGGTGCATCTTTGGCATAGTGTACTTTAATTTTCAAACCTTTCTCTTTTGCTGTAAAACGTATTAAGTCAATGGAACTCTTAATCATTTTATGGACATTAAAATTATGTTTATCAATAAGTAGTTTTTCAGATTCCATTTTAGAAACGTCTAAAATATCATTAATAATAGAGAGTAACATTTTTGCAGAGTTGTCAATCTTTTCTATATAGGCTCTCTGTTTATTGTCTAAATTTGTCTGTAGTGTTAAGTAGCTCATCCCAATAATTCCATTCATTGGGGTTCTTATCTCATGTGACATGTTAGCAAGAAATTCCGATTTAAGTTTTGAGGTCTTTTCTGCTTTTTTCTTTAGTTTATAGAGTTTGTCGTTATGATGTTTAAATTTCTCTTGCAGATGATTGAATCCATCAACGAGTTTTCCTATTTCATCATCTCTCTCAACTATCATCTTTGTATTAAAATCAGGCTTCTCTGTTTGTAAGTTCTCTAAGGCTGAGTGTACTTTTGCAAATCTGCGTTTGATTGATACATAAAGATAAAGGGTAATATTTGCGATGATAAAGAGACTTGCCATTGCAAAAATAAAGGTAAATTTAAAAAAATTTTTACCATCTATAGAGACCTGATTTAGTGCATTTAAAAAGCGTTTAGATGTAATATTATTTTGTGTCTGAAATGATGTTTGTACTGCTTTTAAGAGTTTTCGTACTCTTAAAAGTTCTTTATCTTCGAGAGATTCATTCTCTTCTAGTAAACTTTTTACGATGTAATAGTTGTAGGAAAAATACTCTTTAAATAGTTTAATCTCTTGCTCGACAGAGCGTTCAATTGATACTTTATTTTGAAGATTTTTAACTTTATGTAAATTATTTAAAATCTCTTCTTTGATTTTAACGGTCTTTTTTAAGCGATTTAGTTCATTCTCTTTAATTGTATTTTGAAATGACTCTTGTAAATTCTCTAAGAGTTTTAAATTTTTATCATGTATGCTTACGATAGGAAAGAGATACTTCTGTATCTCTTTAATTTGTTGGTCATTATGTTTGGTATAGAAATAGCTTTGAAAAAGATAGAAGATAAAAAAGAGGAAAACTGAAAAAAAAATAAGGGTTGTTTTTTGAAAGATACTTAGGTTAAACATGGATACTTTAAAGTCCTTAAAGTGTGAATTAAAAGCTTCTAGTATACCATGTTTTCTCTGTATCCTAACGAACAGTAATAACGCTTGCTCCAGAGATGTTTGTAGAGGAGTATGAAATATAATTTTTATTACTTGTTATCATAGTCTTTATCTGCTGAATAGAGAGTTTTTGAGGGGGAAGCCTATCACTCTTATACATCTCTCTTGCCCAATAAGAACGAAGCTCTTTTGGTGATTTCTTAACAATTTGGCGATAAAATTCTTGAAAATTTGATTTATTGTCTAATGGAATGACTCGAATACCACGAATGGTATGTGTTTTTTTTAAATAAAGGTCTGCTAACTCTTTTTTTGTTATTGTCATTGACTTTAATTTACTGTTGTCTGAAATAATATGAATTTTAGAAAAAGCCAAAGAGCTAAATGATAATAATAGAATTATAAGTTTCATAAATATACCTTAGTTTATTTGTTTGTGATTAATTAAGAGAGAGTATATTTTATTAATTATAAAATAAAACTTAAAATATTTTATTAAAATAAAAATTAATAAAATAAAAAGATTTTTTCTATTAAATGTTTTTGTTTTAAAACTTTAGGAGTTATTAAATATTCTTATCTGTTTGATAAGTTTCTCTTTTTGAAATGGTCGGTAGATAAAGGAGATATTCTGTCGGGGATAAATATCTTTAATTTTCGATTCATTCTCTTGTTTTGTGATAAAAATTAGAGGAATCTCTTTGACATTTGTATGTCTTTTTAGAAAATTAAAGACAGAGACACCACATAAATCATCAAGTTCTGTGTGTAGTATTACCAAATCTATCTTCTCTTCATCAAAAATTTCTAAAGCTTCATATTTATTAAGAGCTAATAAAATATCAAAATCATTATCTAAAATTTCCATTAACTCATCAATCTCATTTGGTTCGTTATTGATAATTAAAATAGTTGAAATCTCCTCTTTACTAGAGGGTAACTGTAAGCTTAACTCTTGAAGAACCACCTGAAGAATATGTGAACACTCTTTTATTAACTTTTTACTTGGATTTTTCTCTTGATGCAGTTGAGTAGTTACTTGTTCAAGACATACCATTCCCAAGGTCGAAGATAGTCCTTTAATAGCATGAATAATATTGTGTAGCTCTTCAGTATTTAAGTTATTGAGTTCTATCTCTTTGTATCTTTTTAGAAAATTATTTAAAATTTTTACATATAAATCTTTGTTCCCATTTAAATATTTTAATCCAATTGTGGTATCTATATGTTCAAAAGTAGGGAGAGAACTCGTATGGCTTGGCACTGTTATCCTTTGGTTTTGTTAGCTATGATAGTTTTATAATGAGATAATAGCCATAAAATAGGCAGTAAGCGTGAAAAACATAACTGTTTTATCTATTTTTATAAAATATAAGTGAATGTTTGTAACAGAAGAAAAATAGGTTTTTTAAATGGTATTAAAAAACCTATTTTAGATTAGAAATGGTTTATAAGTTTACTTTGTAATTTTCGTCTACAGTTACCTGCAAATGATGAAGATGATTGTAATAGAAGAAATATGGTCAGTGTTGATAGTGTTTTCATTAATTTATCCTTTGTTTGTATAGATGAATTATAAACTAAGAATTGGTAAGAATAGTGAAAATTAAAGAGAATATTAGTATAATTTATTCAAAATCGAACTATCTTTAATGAAAGCTATATACATGAACTCTTCTTCCCCTGAAAATTATATTATTGAACTTTTTAAAAGAGTTACCCCTTATAGATGGTCTATTGCCTTTATAATGGTAATTTTTATTGTTCTTATGCAAATAAAGCTCTACTTTACCCCTTCGGTCTATGAATCTTATGCCATTATTAAAGTAAAAGTTAATGCCAACAAGGTTGATACCAAGGATTTACTAAGGGACAGTCTTTTTAAAACAAACACCGTTGGAATAAATCAAGAAATGGCTATTTTACAAACCTTTCAAACCAACCAAAAAGCCTTGAATAAAGTTGACTTTCAAGTCAAATATTTTATAAAAGATGGTTATAAAAAAGTAGAAATTTATAATAATCTTCCAATTAAGTTACACCATTTGAGAAAAATAAACCCAAAGTTTATTAATCATGCGATTAAAGTTGAACCCTTAGAGAATGGTTTCTCTTTAATAAGTAAGGAGGAGACAAACTCAACTGTATATCCTTATGATAAAGAGATTGTAACTCCTTTCTTTATAGGAATTATGAGTAAAACTGATGATTTTATAATGCCTATTGATATTAAATTACAAGGGAATAGTCGTCGTATTTATGAAAATATTATTAAAAATTCTCTTATTGTGAAGCAGTTAAAATTAGAGACAAATCTTATTAAGGTCGCTTTTCAAGACCATATTCCAGAACGTGCTAATCAATATATTGATGCTTTAGTTGATGCATATATCAACAGAAGTATTACTAAAAAGAATACTATTAATAGCAAAATATTAAATTTTTTAGAGGAACGATTGGCAATTACAAAGAAAAAGCTGGAAATTTCTGAGAATGAGTTAGAAGAGTATCAATCAGAAAATAAGAATATTGACCCATCTATCAACTCCAAAGATTCTTATGCTAGATTAAGTGATATTGATTTGCAACTCTCTGAAGTTCAACTCAAAGGGCAGTTGATTCGGAATCTTATTATTTTTATAAAGCGTAATCGTAATCTTGACTCTATTGCACCCACACTTTTAGAATTTAATGCTCAATCAACACTAAAACTTATTACCGATATTCAAGCTTTACAGATAAAAGAAGATGAATTGACATTGGAGTTTACTGATAGGTATCCACCATTGATTCAACTGCGTAAACGTATAGGAAGCATACGAAAACAGATTGCCTTAAATGTAAAAAATCTGCAATCTACACTCAATTTTAAACGTAAAAGTCTATTAAAACAGAAAAAGAAATATGAAGAGATTTTAACTGCACTACCTGAAAAAGAGAAAAATTATATTAATTTTAAACGAAACTATGAGGTTAATTCAAAAATTTATACTTATCTTTTAGAGAAAAAATCAGAGAATGAACTAGTTCAAGTTGCGACTATTTCAGATTATGAAGCTGTAGATAAAGCCTACTCCTCATTTGTTCCAATTAAGCCTAAACGTATGGTACTGTTAATTATTGCAGGGGTTATTGGTTTAGGTTTGGGTGTAATTTTAGCTCTGATTCGTTCTTTTTTTAAAAATAAAATCTATACACAACAAGAGATAGAAGAGCGAATAAAACTCCCTTTATATGGTAAAATTCCTCTATTTCGAGAGAAAATGGGTATTAACCGAGCCATTGAGGAGGCGTACCAAAAACTGGCAATCAATTTACAGTTTTCAAAAAAAGAGCATGAGGGAAATATTGTTCTTATTAGCTCTTCGACTAAAGGAGAAGGAAAAACGACAACTTTAGTCAACCTTAGTAGTATTCTTTTTAGAAAAACAAATTACCGTTCTATTTTGGTCGATTTGAATATGGTTGAACCTTCGTTACATAAACATTTTGGCATGGATTTACAATATTCTGGAATGAGTACCTATCTTAGCAAACGAGACAACCTTGGCAATATTATTTTTGATACGAGTTATCCAAATTTAGACATCATTACTGCAGGACCAATTCCTCCTGACCCTTCTGAATTGCTTGCTTCTCCTCAATTAGAGGAGCTTTTTGTTGTCTTGAAAGAGCGATATGATTACATTTTTATTGATACACCCTCTTTTGAAGAGTTACCCGATGTGTTGGATTTAGTACCCTATGCCGATAAGAGTTTGATTATTCTAAGAGAAAATGTTACTACCAAAGCCTCTTTAGAAAAGCTGGAACAGGCTATTCGAGAGAAAAAGCTTAAAAATATTGGTTTAGTATTTAAATTAACTGTTAAACTGAGCAAAGAAGATTTAGAGACACCTCTGATTGCACAAGAACAGAAACCAAAACAGTTAACGTAGCTCTCTCATCATCTTCATCCATCCTTGTTTTAAAGGATGTTCTTGATTGGGTAGTAGCCAATCTTGGTCTTGGGCATAATAGACAACATACTTGTCACTATAGTTTAACGCTTTTTGAAGCGTTGCTTTGATGTGGTGTTTTTGAGATGTTTGTCTTGTGTCATACTCTTTATAGTTACTCTCTTGACCTTTATTAAAGACCATAAATCCTACTTGAACCTCTTTTGACCATGAGGCTCTCTCCTCTTGGGGTATTGTCCATTGATAACTAGTATCTAGGCGATTAGAGGCACTACTTGCAATCTCATACTTTCGCCATTGGTAGGCGTGTTCAAAGTGTTTATTGGTTCTATATTTATAACTTTCGCCCATATCATGCAGTTGAGCATGCTCTGTTAAGCCCTGTTTAAATCCTACAAATATTGCCCCTTTATACTCATGTTCTCTTGGTAATCCTACATCACTTACAAGAGTGTTAAGTTTATTGGAGTTGACATGTGCAAATGAGGGACCATTGTAAACTAATAGTGTCAATTTAGGATATACGATTGTCATGCTTTGCATAATATTTTTAAAGCGTTGAGTTACTTTTTGCATGTGGTCTTGAAATGTATAGAGAGGATTTCTATAACCATTTTTATCAACCCATGACTCTTCACTTCCTTTTATTTCCCAAATTTTTGAGTTCTCTTTTATCTCGTCTCTATTTGGAAATTTAAAGTTGTTCATCTTATGTGCATTTGATGTATAGGGTTCATCATCAAAGACAATACCCTTAAAGTTTAAATCTTTTGCTACTTGTGCCACGATAGCAAAGTTTTTAGAGACATTCTCCCATATATTATCGTCCCAAAAATCTCCAGGAAAGTCCATATTTATCTGCATAAAGTTATGCTTGTTTGGATAAAGATTTTTGACTCCTTTAACTTCATTCCATACGGTTTTATATTCAAGTTTGACTCCTTTTTGCATACTAATGTTGGTGTAGGTATCTCCTACCATGACAAAACCTGAAAAAGGGAGTTTTTGGATACGTTTATGGTTTTTTATAAAGTTGTCTGCCATCATGGGTTTCCAATAGTTTCCTTCGGCTAATATAAGGTATTTCTTTTTA
>CAYPCV010000012.1:0-5019 GCA_964409295.1 uncultured Sulfurovum sp. | reverse complement strand
GTGATTCTACTTTTGGAAGTTCTTGTGAATCTCCATAAACTGAAGAAGATGAAGCATAAACAAAACGTTTAACTCCATTATCTTTAGATGCTGTTAGCATGTTTAAAAAGCCTGTTACATTAGCATGGTTAGAGATTACAGGAGTATCAATTGACCTTGGAACAGAACCAAGGGCTGCTTGATGTAAAACAATATCTACATTTTTAGTAATTTCTTGACACGTTTTAAAGTCAGTAATATCTCCCTCTACAAAGGTAAAGTTTTCCCATTCTTTAGAAGTAACAGAGTTTTTTATATGTTCTAGGTTATAAGCATGTCCTGTTGAAAAATTATCTAAAGCGATTACCTTTTGGTTGAGTTTTAGTAAGGCTTCTGCAAGGTTTGAGCCTATAAATCCTGCTACTCCTGTAATTAGCCATATTTTTGGCTGATTAAGTAGGCTCGTTTTAGTTTCATCATATTTCATTTGATTTTCTCTTTCACTTATTTTTTGATAATTTTAACATATTATGAATTGTTTCATGGATTAATTATTATTTAAAAGATTATTCTTTGTTGTAATTGTTTGATACTCTTTACTTTTTAAAACTTTTTCAAGAATAAGCATATCTTTCATACGGTGTACATCACTTCCTATAAAATCAACAACTCCTGCTTTAATTAATTGTAAAGCTGTTTTTTTTATATTTTTAGAGTGTGAGTGTAGGGACTTTAAATTAATTTGGAATAAAACACCACTTCTTTTTAATTTTTTATACTCTTCTAAATTTTTACTGTATAAATAATGGTAACGTTCAGGGTGTGCTAATACAGGAATATATCCTTTTCTAATAATATTTTCAATGGCTACATCTAAAATAGTCAGTTTAGAGTTAGATGGCATTTCAAAAAGGATATAGTTGTTCATAAACGGTATAAGTTCATCATCATCTATAGCTTTTAAAAAATTCATATCTAAATAATATTCAGCACTAGCTTCAAGAGTTATTGTAATATCCTCTTGTTTTAATTGCTCTTGAACGACTAAGAGTTTTTCTTGAATAATCTCTTTGGTATTGGGGTATAAATCAGAGAAAATATGAGGAGTTGTAATAAGTTTCTTGTAGCCTAAAAATTTAAACTTTTTAATAATTTCAATAGACTCTTTAAGTGTTTTCACTCCATCATCTATTCCAGGAAGAAGATGAGAGTGTACATCTATCTTGTTGGAGTTAGAAATAATAGGAGCTTTATTAAAAAAAGGAAATAAATTCATATCTACTACTTATATTCGTAGCTATAACCGTATCCATATTCTCCACCTATATTTGAAGAGGCATTTAAGATAAGACCAACATTTTTAAATTGATATTGAATAATCATTTTCTCTATGGTTTGAATAAACTCTTTTTTTGCAAAATTTTCTTTTAAAAGAATTAAATTTAAATCTGTATATTTCATAATATTTTTAGTATCAGTTACGATTCCTATCGGAGCTGTATCAATAATAATATAATCGTACATTGTTTTTAAGTTCTCAAAAAGTAGAGGAAGCCGTTTTGATAAGATTAACTCTGATGGATTCTCTGGAATAGGACCTGATGTTATAATATCTAGAGTTCCATATTCTGTTTGGCGTATAATCTCTGTGGCTGTATATTGACCATCTAAGTAGTTTGTAACCCCTATATTGTTATCAATATCAAAAAACTTATGTAGAGTAGGTTTTCTAATATCAAGGTTAATAAGTAGGGTTTTATATTGAGCCATCTCTAAAATTTTAGCTAAGTTTGCAGAGATGGTTGTTTTTCCTTCATTTGCAATGGTTGATGTGATTAAAATAGTTGTAGCTTGGTCATTTTTATGAATAAATTGTAAGTTTGTTCGTAATGTACGAAATCCTTCTGTAAAAGGAGACCTTGGGTCTGTTGCTACCTTTAATTGATATCTCTTTTGCTTAAAAAAGGGAATAGTTCCATAAATAGGTAAAGTTGTTAGTTTTTTAATATCTTCTTGATTTTGGATATGATGATTTAAGTTGTTTCTGAATAAAGCTAAAATAAAGGCAAAGACAAAGCCAATAAGGATACTAACTAATAAAATAAGCAGATTCTTATTTCTTGTTGGTTGATTAAAATTATAAGCATGGTCAATAATTTGATAGTCGGAGAATGTTGCAAACTGTATAATCTTATTTTCAGCCTCTTTTTTTAAGAGATATTCATACATTCTTGATTTTACTTCATAATTTCTTGTGATATTTACAAGATGTCTCTCTTGTGAGGGAAGTGTTTTTAGTTTCTCTTCATAAGAATTTTTACGTTCAATAAGGCTACTGTTTTGATACTCTATATTTGTATTTAAACTTTCTAAATTGAATTTTATTTTATTTCTAATATTTTCTATTTGTCTTCGTACACTTTTTAATTTAGGATATTCATTAGTATATTCTAATGTTAACTCCTCCTCTTCTAATTGATGGTCTTGTAGTTTTGTAATAAGTTGTAAGGTATTTTGATCTCCTAATTTAGATAAAGAGGGTGCAATGGCATCTAAATTATAATTATTATCTACAAAGCTAATTAAATTGAGTATAAGTCTTTTTTTGAGATTATTTTCAGAAATTTCTATTTCAATATTACTTAATTTTTTTATAAAAAGTGACCCTTGTACTGAAGGTTTAACAATACTTCTAGAGACTTGATAACTCTCTAGTTGTTGTTCAGATTTGGTAAGTCCTTTTTTAATTTCATTAAGTTCTTGAATAATGAATTTCAAGGTTTTACTATTTTTTTTATTTTTATTTGCAATACTGTGTTCAATAAAATTTTCGATGAGGGTGTCAACATATAGTTTTGCTCGGCTTGGAATGGTATCTTGATAGGCTATTTTAATCAAAGAAGTATCTTTTTCCAGTTGAGTTATATGTAAATTTGGTTTAACTATTTTTTCAAAAATTCCTCTTGGTTTTCCATTAAGTACAAAATGTATGGGTGTGTTAATTGGGCTTTTTTTATCTATGGTTAAGGTAAAATATTTGTGTTTGATTTCTTTACCATAAGCAAAAACGCGATTGTCATCTAAGTTAAAGAGTTTTGTTTTAAGAAGTTTATGTTGCAGTATTTTACTGTAGGGATTAATATACTGGAGTAAAAAACCTTTTTCTTTGGGAATTAAGGTTAATCTTTTTCCAATTATTTCACCATCTAGTATCTTAATATCTTTAATATTTATTGGAATATTATTATAGATTTCAACTTTTTTATAGTGTTCCTCTATAAAATATTGAACATCAAACTTAACCTCTTTTAATACTTTTTGATTGATTTTAAATGTTTTAAGAAGAGTCATCTCTTCTGTTACATCTTTTGATTTTGTTGTAACTGTATTATTAATTAAGTCTTCAGATTTACTCTTCATATGTGGCTTAACTTTAATAATGGCATAGGAACTGTAAATATTAGGTTTAAAGTAGAGATAGGTTAACCCGAGCATTGTTGAAATTATTGTTATAAAGAGGATTGACCATTTATATTTTTTTAAAACAAAAAGGAATTCTTTAAATGTAAATTCATTAATGTTAGGGTTTTGACTCTTATCCATACGTTTTAGACCTTTTTAGTTTGATAAAAATTTAATACTAACAAAAGGAGTTAATACATGACCAATAAGATTAAAGATAGGGTCAACCTCTTTAACACCTGTATTAAATGCTTTCATACTATTGGGTGTAACATAGACAATATCGTTTGGTTTAATCATAAGATTAGCCATCTTTAATGAGTTTATATCTGTGAGGTTAACCACTTCTGTTTTAACATTTGAACGGTTTTCTCCTCTAAGAATTAAAATAGATTGTCTGTTTGCTGTGTCCATTAAATCCCCTGCTTTTGCTATAAGTTGCAAGAGAGTGATTTGTTCATTAATAAGCTCAAATTCTCCTGGATTTTTTACTTCTCCTATAATATAAGCTCTTTTATTCAAAACTTCTACTTGAACATCAGGTTGTTTAATATATATTCTTAAAGCATTTTCTATAGCATCCTCAGCTTCAGTTTGTGTTAGTCCTGCAAGATGAATACTTTTAATAAGTGGGATACGGATGTCTCCTCTTGAATTTACTAAAAGACCTCGCTCTTGTTGTTGACTATTGATGGTTGATGTACTTAAATCAGGATGTTTATAGACAACAAGGGAGACCCTATCATGTGGTTGAATTTTATATTCAAATTTGACATTTTTTAATTGATTTAACGTATCTGTCTTTGTCTGTTGAGTATGATTTTTAGTTTTTTCTGTTTGATTAAATAAAACAAAATCTTTTTTTGTTGTACAAGCAGTAAATCCAATCATGAGTAGTGTTAATAGAAATATTTTCATAGATAACGCTCCATTTATTATAGTTTTTAATTGAATAGTGTTGATATAATAACAGAAAAACATGTAAAAATGTATTAAAACATTATTTTTAATATAAAAACATTAATTACTACTCTTTGCATATTTTTCAATTCAAAACATGATTTTATCATAAAATATTTAATATACTTTATTTGTTTAATGCAAAATTAATATTTATCTTTTAATAATCTCTGATAGTCGTAAATAAACATCTTCATCCGTATAAATTTTACCAAAAGTAATTTGATGCTCTATAAAATGTTCTTGAATTTTATTATCATGTTGAGCTATTAATTTTTGGTACTCCTTTGCCGTACTTTTGTTGAGTGAAATTGTATTTGACTCTAAAGAGTTGGTGTCTATAAGTTCAAATGTTCCGTTTAATAGAGGGTTTTCTTCGATTCGGTCTCGTACTATGAGTGCATAGAGTTCATTTTTATGAGCAATATCACTTAAATCTATCTTTCCATAAAAATCTCCTACCATAAAAATGAGTGATTTTTGACGAACCACATCATTTACAAAATTACAAAAATTTGTATAGTTAACCTCTTTACCTAAAGTATTTATATCAAGAGCATTCTCTACAATATTATAAATAATCGTATTACTTTTACTTGGTTCAAAAAAAAGCTCTGA
>CAYPCV010000011.1:0-8511 GCA_964409295.1 uncultured Sulfurovum sp. | reverse complement strand
TTTTAAAAGAGACTTTTTTAAATGACCACTTAGACCACAAAACCTTTAATCGACGAGAATCCAATGATGAAAAAAATATACGTTTAGAAGATTTTATTTTAGAGGCGTGTTATGAAGCTACAGAAGATGATGTTAATTTTAATAGTATTGCGATTCAAGATAAAATATTTAAATTACAAGAGTATCAATATGAGATAAAAAAAGATGAATATTACACTTTTAAGAGTTTGAGCCATTATAAAACAGAAGATAATTTTAAGACCTTGTTTCAAAAGTTTAATAAAACAAATAAGTTGGATTCAAATACACAAAAAAAGATAATTTTAGACTGCTATGAAGAGCAGGCAATCTCTAAATTTCTTAATACTGTTGTCTCTGCCAACTATTTTGATAGAATTACCAAAAGCATAAAAGAGGTTAGAGAAGGGTTAACAGGAAAAATTATTTTTATGACCCCACAAGAGACAGCATCTATTGATAGTAGGTATAAAAATAATGAAGTTTTTCAAAAATGGTCAGAAGAGAAGGTTGAAAACTACATACAGTTGCTTATCTCTAAAAAACCTCTTTTTATAAAGATAGACAATGCTTTAAAGAGTGCCTATTACATTACTATTGGAAATGTAAGCTCTTTGGGGCGTATTAATGATAAAGAGGATATTAGTCAACTACTCTACTATAATGAGTGGAAATCTCTACTAGGATATTTTTTAGAAACCACACGCTCTTTAAATGAAATTTTGCACCTTTATCACTCAAATCGTACCTATTCAGAACTTGAAGAGATAAAACACTATGAGAGTAATAATCATGATAAAGAGGATATAGAATCCCTTATTAAAAGTAATGAGAATAAATTGGGAATTAATGAAGACAGCAAATTTTTTGTAATGATTATTGCAATTATTGCGACCATTTTAGTTGCTCTTCCAGATGCCATTGGTTCTATTGGCACATTAAAAGATTATTTTTCGGATACGGCTACTTCTGATATAAAAAAATCGGAAGCTTGGTCAAAAGCCATTTTTACAAGTTTATGGATTTATGGTGGATTGGTTCTTGCTATTATCCTTGTTTTCTGGAATAAATTCTTTAGGTTTATGAAATTTTTGATAAAACTTTTTTATTATTGGATTATTGGGTTCTTTAAAAAGTTTAGTGTAACTGCACCTGATGATTTTGATATTTTAGAACATCGTAGTAATATGCCTATTAAAACTTTTTCTCCTAAGTCTAATAATGAAGGTTATTTTAAAAAAGTTTTATTGACCTATCAAGAGCATGAGAGTACGCATAGATTTGTTCATTACATAGAAAAACTGAATATACTCTCTGCTAAGTGTGATACTGAGAATAGTGATGCTGTACGCTATAGTGTCTTACCTGAAATTGTTACCTTAGAGAATTTATGGGATAAAAACCCAAGAATTTATAGACATTTAAAAAAGTATCGAACCACAAAATTTTCGGTAAATAGGGTGGATAAAGCAAAGGTAAAAGTAACGATGAGGTACCGAATTAATCGAATTAAGATTAATGATTTTTTTGAGTATTATGCAGAGATGGACAGCTATATAAATTTTTACAAAGATTATTGTGCTACCGATACAGATTCTAATAAACGATGCCAAAAAATAAATTCTCCAGAGGTTATTGAACAGCTAAAAAAAGATTTTAGAGGAATTGATGCAGAGTTTAGTTTTGTAGGAATTTACTCTTTTTCTCTTATTTCTAAAACACTAGACCATAATCATGAAAAACAGTTCTTTTTATATAAAAATTCATTCAGAGTCTATTTCCATGTCGATAAATATCCTATAGATTACTATAAAAAAGAGTTTTCATTACGCAACAGCTTTGGCAAGAAGATAAAATTAAAACCTTATGATGCCATCTCAGAGATGGTTTACTTGGTCTTTTTAGGGCGTTTAAAAGGGTTTAATCGTGATATGGGGAAGGAGAGAAATAGTGGAAGAGATAATATAGAAAATCTTCCAACTATTTAGTTTGTTTTTATTTAAACAGAGCTAATAACATCATCAATAGATTCAGATATTCTTCTAACTCTATCTTGCCATAGCTCTCCGAACTCTTTTTTATCTTCTGGAGTTGCTTTACCTTGCATAATCTTACCCATTAGTTCTTGTTGTTTTGGGCTTCCACCTACTGAACTTGGGTCGTAGTTTACCTCTACAGATTGCTTGGTATCTACTCTTGTGAATTTAACAGCAGAGTTAATATTGGCATTAAATTCCATAAGGTTATTTCGTGCAAAGTTTCCGTTGATGCCTTTAAACCCTGAAATCGAAGTTGCTCCTGTAATCTGTGTGATAACATTGGCAATAACTCCTGTTACCCCATTTGCGACATCGTCTTGTATTTCAACCGAGATATTACCTCTGACTGGCATTTCGTTTGGATAGAGAGCCTCTAAGCCTTTGAGTGTTGTTAAATACGCACCCATAACTGTAGGGCAAGAGTGACCTGCTGATTTTACAACATCGAGGTAGTTAAATTCAACCTCTCCATTTTCTAATGAACCTAGAAAAGCAGAGAGAGGGTCTTGAAGTTTTATGCTTGGAATAGCATTAAAAAATAGTGGATAATTCATCTATTGTGCCTGAAAATTTGGTGTGCCATCGGCAAGATAGCTACTGTTCTCTTGGTGTAGAGCATTCTCTTTTTGTGCCTCTTGTTCAGCTTCATAAGCCATCATCTGTTGACGAACTTCATTTATCTGCTCAGGTGTTACATCATCATCACTTGACCATGCTATCTCTATCTCTTGGTTGTACTCTGCACCTATTACTTCTATTTTCTCTGCATACTCAAAGACATCAAGGCAGATAATTCTCTCTTCATCATCTTTCATTGTGTCGGTAAGTTCAATATACCAACGACCTACAGGGTTACTTTTAATTACAGACTCTACTATTGTTGACATGTTTACTCCTTAAAATCTCTTCTTTAAATCGCCATTATATACGATTTTTCTTGGATCCATATTTCCATCATTTAACATTGCAGGAACAACAGCATCTGACTCTAGCTTTTTTATCTCTGCATCAAGTTGGTCTTCTTGATAGGTCATCATCATATCAGCAGCGATTACATAATCAAAACATTGTATATCAACAAGTTTATGAATCTCTTCTTCTACATCTTTACCCTCTACAGTTACAATAATTTTACCTTTTGGGTCGTGTAGATGGTATTCACATGTTTCTGGATTATCTTTGATAATTTGAATTACTTTCTCTACATTTTCTGGCAGAGTCTGTACTACTATACTTGAGATGTTCATTTTACTTTTCCTTTGAGTTTATGATTTTTTCTATATCGTCTGCCAAGATTATACCCTCTTTGTTATAGATGATTGTTTGATTTACATCATATATAACCATTGTTGGTAGTGCAAAAACATCATACTTTTCTGCTAATTCAGGGGATTCATCCGTATCGACCATAAGAATAGCAAGATTCTCTACCTCTTCATCTAAATCTTCTAGTTCTCCCTCTAAAGCGTGACAAGGTTCACAATACTCTGAACCAAACTTTAGAATAACATGCTTTTTTTGTTCAAAAGCACTCTCTATCTCTTCTTTAAAATTATCCTCATCTACCTCTATAATTGCCATCTATTTTAGCTCCCAATAGTTAATATCTTTGTCATCACTTGCTGTAAAAAGCTTTTTATCATCTATAAATAGAATATTACTAATAGTTGCTTTATGTGAACCTAATTTGTATAAATTTGATTTGGTTGATGTATTAAATAGTGTAATATTATTATGCTCATCAGAAGCGTAAGCACCTATCTCTCCACTTGGGCTTAGAGCTGAACTATAGATAAGAAATGTTCCATTTTTATAATAAGCTGTTTTTCCATCTTTTGTATATATAGCCGTTCTTCGGTCTTGTCCTGCTGTAATAATAAGGCTGTTTTTATAGTCAACTTGAAAAATATTATCAACATTTTGCCCTTTAAACTCTTTTATAACTTTTCCATCTTTTACAGAGACTAGTTTTAACTCTCCACTCTCATCAGCAATAATCACTTCATCTCTTTTCTCATTTAGGGCAAAGCTTGAAAATTTAGAACCTGAAATCTGCTCTCGGTAGAGTGCTTTTTTCTCTTTAATATCAAAGAGAATCAGTTCATTACTCAAAAGGGCAATAAGCAGATGATTATTATCTACAAATTTAGCTTTTGCAATAGTATATGATTGAGCTACTGATATAATTTTGGTTAAGTTGTTATCTTTAAAGAGATGGACTCGTCTATATCCAATTTTACCTTGTGATGCTATCATAATGGTATTATCTATAATATCTACAGAGTAGATTTTTGAAGCCACTTCATCGCCTATAAAATCTTTGATTTTTGGAACAGTTACTGTTTTAATAAGCTTCTGCTCTTTTGTATCATATATATCCACAGCACCCTCGGCAGTTGCAGAGTATAGCTTATCATTTTGATAGACCAAATCTGTTACAGCACCACTTCCTGAATATATAAATGTGGGTTTTAAATCTTTGGCATTAAGTTGTAAAAAAAGTAGTGAAAGTAGTAAAAAATATCGCATTGTTATCTCCGTAGGTTTGGTTTCATCGAACATCATCTCTAAATTAAATGTCAGATGAAATAGAATTTACCTTAATTGTAATTGCATCACTAGGACAACGATAAACACAAAAACCACAAGATGTACATTTGTTTGTATCTATAGTCGGTCTAAACATACCTAAAAAGTCAATGGCATTATCTATACATGGCTCTTTACATGAAAAACACATGGTTTGATGCCAACTTAAACATTTAAGTATATCTATCTCTATGGTTGCGTCAATATTACGCATTTTATCAACTTGTAGTACATCTGATTCACATACTTCTGCACACTCATCACAAAAGGTACAGCCAGTAGGTGTGGTCAAATCGAGCTTTGGTGTGCCATCTTCTTGAATAAGAATAATATTCTCTTCACAAACAGTAGCACACTTCTTATC
Source organism: uncultured Sulfurovum sp. (assembly GCA_964409295.1). Classification (GTDB taxonomy): domain Bacteria; phylum Campylobacterota; class Campylobacteria; order Campylobacterales; family Sulfurovaceae; genus UBA1140. The sequence goes on along the minus strand of CAYPCV010000011.1, from coordinate 3,501 downwards.
TTCACATCTTATACAGTTCTCAAAATCTTCAAGTTGAGTGTAGTAGGGTGGTCTAATAATACTCTCTTTGACCTCTGGTTTAGAGTCGCCTCTAAACGCAGAAGTAAAAGAGCTAAATAGCTCTCTTCTTTTCATCTTAGTGATGTGTCCAAGCACTAGCACCAGCAGCAGAATTTTTGTTTGCAATGTCTTCTTTAGTCACTACAGAGATACCCTCTCCAACAGTCTCTAAATCATCATTCATGTGGTCATACCATGAAGAGGCACTCTTACCATTTTTCTCAGAGAATCCACCTTGGAATGTATTTGATACAGCCAAATCTCCTTTTGATTGTGGAGCGTGACACTGAGAACAGTTAAATCTTGCCATAACAAGTTTTGTTCCTGTTTTAGAGATAGCTACTTCATTTTTGTAGTTATCAATAGATTTTGTAAACTGCTTACCATCAAACTTATGTGTTGGTCTAAAGTTTGTTAAGTGAGATTTAGGAATTGGAACTGCTCCAACAGCTGATGCAACTTCTGGCATGTGACAACCAACACATTGGTTATTACCTGCTTTAATTGGAAGTAAACCTTCAACAGAGTGAGGAATCATTGGTGGTGCATCTTGGAATGCTCTCGCAATTCTTTGAGATGTCCCAGGAGCGTCTGAACTATATTCAGTTTTCATTCCTGTTGTGTCTGCTTCTTCGCTGTAGAGGTCAGTTTTTCTTAGACCAAGAACAGACTCAGTAACTACCTTTTTATTTCCAAGGTCATCTTTTGATAATCTCTCTGCCGTATTTACTTTTGCATTAATATCTACAACTACTGGTTTTGCTTTTGCAGGAGCAGTTTCAGTTTTTGCAGGAGCAGCTTTTGCACCACCACCTTTAATCTCTGAAGCAATTGCTTCCATATCAGCATCAGAAAGAGAAGCCACTTGACCTTTCATCATGCCTTTCATTGCACCACCATAAGAACCATCTTTGTAACCTTTAAGTGCAGTTACAATATCAGCACTGCTCATATCTTTTACAACTTTAGATTTACCCATAGCTTTCTTTTCAAAATCTGCACCGTGACACCCTTTACAGCCTGCTGTACCAGCACCGTAAAGTGTTGGAGCTAGTAGTGAAGCTAAAGCGATTACTTTTATAACTTTTGTCATATTTTCTCCCTTTCTATTTTTTGATTTCAGAAGCAATAGCTTCCATATCTGCATCACTTAAAGATGCAACTTGACCCTTCATCATAGCTTTCATTGCACCACCATAAGAGCCATCTTTGTAACCTTTAAGTGCAGTTACAATATCAGCTTTGCTCATATCTTTTACAATTTGAGATTTACCCATAGCTTTTTTCTCAAAATCTGTACCATGACAGCCTTTACATCCTGCTGTACCAGCACCGTAAAGTGTTGGAGCAAGTAGTGAAGCTACTGCTATTACTTTTATAACTTTTGTCATTTTTCATTCCTCCTGTTTTTTTCAAACTTGTTGTATAGAGTTGGTAGAGAGATGCTCTACCTAATATCTATTTTTTGAGATAATTTCGTATACTAAATTTTAAAGCATCATCGCCACAGACATCAATACATCTACCACAGTTGGTACACTCTCCGTCCAAGACATGAATACTCTTTTTATTTATCATGTGTAATACATGATTTTCAGGACAGACAACCTTACACTCCATACATGCTGTACAAGCTTCATGGTCATGCTCTACCCGAATAATACTCGCTTTACCTATTAGTGAATAACTTGCACCCAAAGGACACAAGTGACCACACCAACCATTTTTTACACCAAAGACATCAAAAAGAAAAATTGCTAATATAACAGCAATTCCTGAACCAAAACCAAAGATAATCCCTCTTTGCATTATTGTAATAGGACTCAATACCTCGAATGCAGAGATTCCAACCACAGCAGATACGATAAGACCAAGTACCATTATCCAGTACCTTGCATTTCGTTTTATAAATCTGTAGTTGACTTCATCTTTATCAAGTTTAAGTTTACGTCTAAGCCAATTGGCTAAATCTGTTACCATATTAATAGGACAGACCCAAGAACAAAAAGCTCTTCCACCTACTACAAAATAGAAAAAGGCGATAATTAATGCACCCAAAAGTACATCTGCACCCAAAACAAACCCTGTTGCCAACACTTGAAGTGTGGTGTAAGGGTCGGCTAAAGGAATTGTTCCAAAGAGTAGAGATGAACCAAATGTTCCAGCTAAGATATTCCAACCATAAGCGTTAGCTCCAAAATAGAGAATCAAGATTCCAATCTGTGTTACTCTTCTTAGAAGTAAATATTTAATATTTTTCATTAATATAAATCTCCTGAATTTAGGTAATCAGATGAACTCTGATTAGAGAGTTCTGTTGTTGTCTCTATCTCTTTTGCATCTTGGACACGATTTTGGTCTTTTTTATCCCAACCTTTTACATAGTGGTCTCCTGCCACTCCTTTTGGTACCTCGTTAGGAAGTACAAAAATAGCAGGTTTCTCTGTTACACAGGCAATCTCACAAAGACCACAACCTGTACAAGCATTGTCATTTACAATAGGCAACATAAATGTATGTTTTCCTGTTCGTTCATTTCTATGCATCTCAATGGTTATAGCCTCTCCTAAAAGAGGACAAGCACGATAACAAGCATCACACTGAATCCCCCAATATGCGATACAAGACTCTTTATGAACCACAGCTAATCCCATGGAAGCTTTATTAATATCAAGCTCTCCCTTATCATTAGATACGGAGAGTTGGTCTAAAGCACCCGATGGACAGACTGGAACACAAGGAATATCTTCACACATATAACAAGGCACTTCTGTTGGTATAAAGTATGGAGTACCAATTAATTTATGGTCTCCACCTTTTGCCATCTTTAGTGTCCCTGCTTTAGGAAGTCCTGTCTCTCTGTCTAAATTGGTTTCTCGATTTTGACACGCTTCGGCACACAACCCACATTTTATACAAGCTGTTAAAAAGTCATCCTCTTTAATAGCTCCAGGGGGTCGTAGTACTAATGGCGATGCTTTCACTTCATCGGTATAGCCACTCCACAACAATCCACCAAGAGCTGTAAGACCTACGCTTTGAAGAGTCGTTGCCATAAACTTTCGTCTGTTGTTGTCGGAGTTAGCCATTTGTTACGCCTTATAGATTTTAACTGCACACTTCTTGTAATCTGTCTGTTTAGACATAGGACAAGTAGCATCAAGACATACTTTGTTAATAAATACTTTCTCATCAAACCAAGGTACAAATACAAGTCCTCTAGCTGGTCTGTTACGACCTCTAGTCTCAACTCTTGCTTTTACTTTACCACGACGAGATTCAACCCAACATAGTCCACCTTGTTTAAGACCTTTAGCTTTTGCATCTTTAGGGTTCATGTAACATAATGCTTCAGGAACAGCTCTGAAAAGCTCAGGAACTCTCATAGTCATTGTACCAGAGTGCCAATGTTCAAGAACACGACCTGTACATAACCAAGTA
>CAYPCV010000010.1:0-3674 GCA_964409295.1 uncultured Sulfurovum sp. | reverse complement strand
TGCTCTCTACCTCTACCATCTATGGTCTCAATCGTCTCTGCATTACTTAAGTCAGGTGTAATTGAAACTTTATAATCCAAAGCCCCATCCTGCCCAACAATCAGAAACTTACTATAATCAACGCCCTCTTTATTAAAGGCTTCTATCAAAAACCTATCAAATTTAGGCTTCAACTCTGTCGCACGAAGTGTTGCTCCTGCTTGGTCACTTTGAAAGTGTATTATGGGTGTGTGTTGCTTGAGGGTAAACTCAAGCTTGAACTTGCTCATTTTTTCTCCTTTTCTACAAAATATTTAACGATAAATGGCGAAACTATAGTAGCGATTATTGCTCCTGCTATCCACCAGTTATTCTCTAAGCTACTACCAAATACATTCATACCCAAAAAACCTGCTACAAGCGTAGGAGGAACTAAATATGTACCCAAAGTAGTCAACTTCTTCATCTCCTCTTTCTCTTCTCGCTCTTGCTCTAAAAAGGCATAACTGTTTAAGCCTCCTATCTCTTGACGTAAATCCTCTATGTCTCTTTTTATATTTAAAATATCTATCGCTTTGTCATAAAGTTCTATCCCTTGGTCTTGGGCTGTTACCTCTTTGAAGTAGAGTTTGTTGACAAAACGTAAGTAGTTTTTATAGAGAATAGAGATGTTTTCAATAGAGGGACTCTCTTCTCCTCTTACATCAGATATTGCTGTTATCTCATCTGAAAAACGTAAAAGAGAGGCTCGTTGTACTAAAAGTAGTGTAACCATTTGAAAGTACATTGTTTTTATATGATTTAAAAGAATCTCTTCTCCAAAATAACCTCGATTACTTAATGCTACAAAAGAGTAACGGGTAATACCAAAAAATGTTCCATAATTATTCCAACGCTTGTAAGTAGCTTTTTTTATAAACTCTTGATGCATCTGCTTATCTTGAACCGTTATATCTTGTCCATCAACAAAAACATATTTGTACCAATTTTGATGCTCTATACTATTTTTCGTACAGCTTACAAATGCGTCATTGCCATACCAAGAGAGTACAAACATTCTATCATCTATGATAGGTTGAATAAGATAACCATCTTTTTGGCTCTGACTTGTGGTAAAACTACTACCCAATATATCAACTATATATTTAGCAAGTTTTATCTCTTTATACAAATCACAAAAACGCTCTTCAATTCCATTGACTCGGACATACTCAGGTAAAAAAGCATATTTTGTTGCTTCTGAATTAAAGCTCTCTCCTAAAAATTGTGGGTAGACCCTACGACCATAATCGTTGATTTTTAAAACATCTTCGATTTGATGATAATCATAGTTTTCAACCTCAAATGATAAAATCCCTACCCCTGTGTCAAAGAGTCGTAAATTAACCCCTTCAAGTTTTAAACTATAGACATCTTTCTCTTTTACTTTTATCTCAAAGGTAGCATCTTTTTCTAATGTTTTTTCAAAATAGTAAGAGGTTGCTCCCTCTTTAAACTCTTGTTTATTAAAGAGAGAATCTTTAACAAAATCATGAAAGTAGACCAACTCATTATAATCAAGGCTATTTTTAACCTCAAATTTTTGATACTCCCAATGGTCTCTCTCTAAACTCTTTTTTAAATCTTCATCTATCTTTACACGTTCATCAAAACTATGTTCCCTATAAAACTCATGCTTATCATGTATGGGTTCAATGATTTTATCAAACCGAAATGGAAACATAAAGTTATGATAACTATGCAACGTTTTCTCTTTTTTCATATCTATAATCTCCTTTGCTAATCTGTTTGCTGAAACCGAACCTACATATTGACTGTCAAAACCAAAAAAACCACGACCATGGTAGGCTTGGTTTTTCTCTATCTGCTCTTTGTACTTCTCTTTTAAAAAGCCTATCTCTCCATAGTAGGTTAAGCTCTTTTGAGAGTAGAGTAAAAAAGGGCGTTTTTCAAAGTTGTCTACAATGGGGGAAAATTTGTCAAGAGATGTCTCTAAAACATAAAGAGCATTCTCCTCTTTTATATTTTCTATCTCCTCTAAGGCTTGGGCTTCCTCTTGGGGTGTGACTCCTTGGGTAGCTCGGTCTCTTTGGCGAATGTCTAGTATCTCCTCTTTGGTTGCTCCAAAACACTTCATGGCTTCTATGTGACCCACATCGTTATGGGCTATAAGCTCTTGCTCTCGTATGGGCTTTTTACCTAAAAGCTCTAAAACCTGAACAATACTCGCCTCTTTATCTGAAAAATCATTGTGGTGGTCAATACGTTGGTAGTTAGAAGGAGAGGTAATATCTTCTTCTAACTCTATACCATATATAGTATATTCAGAAAACTGCTTTAGCTCATTTTCATAGCTACTCAGTTTTGCACCCCACTTTAACCCTTTATCAAAAAAGTTTTTACCCTCTTCAAATCCCTCTTCTAAAAGTATTTTTTTAATACTTAGCATCTCTAAGTCATCTCCACCAAGTAAAAAGATGGTTTTTTCTATATCTATATTCAATATTTTTCCTAAAATCAATATCGTCTATTGTAACTCCATACTTTTAAATGCCTCTATTTTTTTTTTAGTTTTTATCTATTTTTTATAATTTTGTAGGTTCGGATAGAAAAATTCAAATATTTAAGAACATAAAAAAACATATATTTTGAATTTTCCCAAGTAGTCACTAAAGAAAGAAAAATGCTTGGCTGAAATGCCCCATAGAACCTCGAACCAAAAGAGGCTTATATAAAAAGGATAAAAATGCACATAACTTACCATGCTGCACAGCGTTTCTTACAACGTGTCTTTGAGTTTACTTCATGTAGTAGAACGCAGGTTAACAATGCGATGAAGCTTTTGGAACGTGACCTATTTAATGTAGAGTTACGCTCTAAGAGCAGAATTGTCTTACCCTCGTTTCCTAACTTTCATGGTGTATTCGTTCAAAATACGCTTGTGACGGTTATTCCCAAACGACCCAACGCGACACGATAAAAGTTTATCATTTCCCAAGTGGTAACTAAAGAGAAAGAAAATGCCTGTAACGGCTAATGGATACTCAAATCAAAGAGTCCAACAACAATTAAAACAAAGGATAACGATGTTTCCAATACTTATACCCATAGCTGTATGTGTTGCTAAAGAGATTATGAAAGGCAAATAAGCCCGATTTTTCCCAACTAGTAACTAAAGAAAAAAGATGCCTGAGATGGTCAAGGATACTCAAATCAAAGAGTCCAATAACAATTAAAACAAAGGATAATGATGATTCCCATTCCACTATGTGCCCAAATTATTGTGGCTGTAGCAACGCTGGTTGTTGGTAAAGAACTTCTCGAAGATACAGAGTAAGAGATTTCCCCAACTGGTCACTAAAGAAAGAAGATGCCTGAGATGGCTTAAGTTACTCGAAATAAAGAGTGCTACAAACTATTTAACAAGGAGTTTTTTATGGGTTTTTGTATCTGTTTCCCAAAATTGTAGTGCTAACAACACTATCATCTGCTACTGCCGTTAAGGCTTAGGATACTCGAAAGAGTCCAATCTTTAAACAACAAAGGAACATTATGATTATGGAATACCCTATGAGAGAAGCCCTCTTTATGCCTCCACTTCCGTGGCTCTTGGCATAAGGATAGTTTTGATAAAATTGCTCGCCTGTGATGGCTAATGAGAGAAGCGAATAGAAGCTTTTTCTCTTTTTTTTCTT
>CAYPCV010000009.1:0-9063 GCA_964409295.1 uncultured Sulfurovum sp. | reverse complement strand
TGGGTCTTTACGCTCTTTAGCTGTCATAGAACCAATAAGTGCTTTTATCTGCTTCATCTCATCAGAGTTCTCTAAGTCCATATCACCTATCTGCTTTGCCATGCCACCCATACCTGGAATCATTCCCATAATAGATTTCATAGAACCCAACTTTTTCATCGACTCCATCTGCTCTAAAAAGTCATTAAAGTTAAATTTACCCTTCTTAATCTTTTTAGAAAGCTGTTTTGCCTGTTTCTCATCAATAATATTCGCTGTCTTCTCGGCAAGTGACTCTAAATCCCCTGCACCCATCAAACGCGATACAATTCTATCAGGGATAAACTGCTCTAAATCGGGCATTTTCTCCCCAGCACCAATAAATCGTAATGGCACACCAACTTGATGAGCAATACCCATGGCTACACCACCTTTTGAATCCCCATCAAATTTACTTAGAACAACCCCTGTAATTCCAATTTTCTCTTTAAAAGTCTGAGCTGTACGAACAGCATCCATTCCTGTCATTGCATCTGCCACATAGAAAAGCTCATCGGGATTTGCCACTTTTTTAATGCTTGCCAACTCATCCATCAACTCATCATCAATCGCCAAACGCCCTGCTGTATCTATAAGAACCACATCATAAAGCTCTTTTTCAGCCTTTTTTATCGCCTCTTTTACAATCTGATTTGGTGTTTTATTCTCATCAGCAACAAGTGTTACATCTATCTGCTCACAAATCTGACGCAACTGCTCTACAGCAGCCAAACGTTGTAAATCTCCTGCTACGATAAGTACTTTTTTCTTCTTTTGCTCTTTTAGAAAGTGTGCTAACTTACCTGTAGTAGTCGTTTTTCCCGACCCTTGCAGACCAATCATCAATACAATTGTTGGTGGCTTAGAGGCAAAAACAAACCCTTGATTTCCTTTTGCAGTAAGAATTCGTGTTAGGTCATTTTGCAAAGCTTTTAAAAAGCTCTCTTTCCCAACATTTCCTTTAACCTCTTTTTCAACATTGGCTAAAAGTTCTTTAACTACTTTATGGTGTACATCAGCTTTAAGAAGTGATTTTTTAAGTTCTACAAGTGCTTTCTTAAGTGCTTTATCATCATCATAAAAACGAATCTTATCTATAGCACCTTTAAAACTGTTGGTTAGGGTATCAAACATATTATCTCTTTATATACAGGTATTTTATTGTTGCGATTATAGCAAAATGGGCTTAATTATGGAAATTGATAACGAACAGCTCTTAATCTATCCAAAAAAAGAGCCTCATATCGTTCTTTTGCCTCTTGAGTTAAAAAAGAGTTTTCAAGCATTTCTAAAACTTTTTTCTCGTATCCCATAAATGTTTTTAAAATATTCTCTAGCATCTTTTTAGACAATCCTAATCTCTCTCCAAAAGCCAAAAAATCATCATAAGCATAAAATCCATTAGCCTCAAAACTCTTAGTCTCATACTCCTCAAAAAGCTCCAAAGCTGTTCGTGATTCATTGGGTAGATGAAGTGAACTAGAGAGTAAATCATAAGCAGGAGTCAATCCATAATCTCCTGTAACTCTTTGATATACTGAAAAGTTTTTTAGATGAGCATCTCCATTACCCACCAAATAATTAAAAAGAACTAATTTAAAATAAGAAACCATCTCCACCCTATAAGCAGGAAGATACTTTTTAATCAACACCCCTATCTCTTCATAAGAGTAGTCATACTTATAATTTTTTCCATGGCTCTGTTCGCTTCTTTCTGCCAATGATGCAAAATCTTCTTGTTTAATCTTTGTTCCATCTACTCTATCAAACCGTTTAGTAATATACGCCAACTCTCCATCAGAAAAGGCTATCAATCCATTAATAGCTGTCTCCAATTTAAAAACTTGACTCGCCAACTGCATGCTAAAATGTTCATTTTTAGCCACATCAGCTATTAACTCCACATACTCTATCAATGGTACAGGTTTAAGAAGATATGTTCCATTTTTTGTCGTAGGCACAAGCTTTTTATCTTCTATTCTCAAAGAAATTTTATCTTGTACCCCAGAGATAGACATCCGTTCAGAAAGCTCAACACTCTTTGAGAGAAACTCTTTTTTATCAAAATCTAAAACAAAATTTATCTTTTGATTATCAAACAGCTCTCTTCTACACCGTTTACAATAGACCTCTTGGCTCAAAGCAAAACATCCTAAACAGTTCATATCTTCTCTCTTATAGTAATCGTCCCAATAGTATCATCCATAGCTGTTTTCAAAAGCCTTGTAAACTCATCACTCTCATCAATTTTGAGTCTTTTACATTGTAGTTTTTTCAAATTTCCTTCGGCTAAAAGATTCGCAAAAAATGGGTGTAGATAAGTAGAGACAAAAGGCTCTTTTTGTTTAGGTAGTGTTAGGCTAATGGCTCGACTATTTTTAGCAGTTAAAAATGCTTCATCATAAGCAAAAGAGTAAATTTTACCATCAAACCCAAGCTCTCCTGCTAAAATATTAGCATCATAAACATAAGCCATCATAATTCAACCCCTTTAATCTTTAGCTCTATACTTAATCCTAAAGTTTCGCAGATTTTACTTAATGTATCTATAGTTGTACTCGCTTGTGCTGTCTCTATATCAGAGAGTTGACGAGTACTTATATCACTTAATAGTGCCAAATCTACTTGGGTTATTTTGAGCTGTTTTCTTCGTTCTTTGATAATTTTGGCTAAATTTTCTCTTGTCATAATGCTCCTTTTATGTGGGATAGTGCATATATGCAGTTATTTTAGCCTTTTTTTAGTTTCAGTTCAATTAGATATGTGGTTTAGTGCATATCTAATCTTTTTTATTCCAAAATTCTATAACTACACTTTAGACAAAAATAGAAACTATTTCTACTTATCTTCTTTATCCTCATCTTTTTTCTTCGGCGACTTTAAAACAAAGTAAAAAATAATCAATATCAAAAGGTACGCAGGGTAATAATAGATATTATCGGTAGGTTCAGTCATAACAACTCCTTATTTATATTTTTGTATGTCTCTAGGCTCTTTGGCTTCAAAAGCATAACCTAAAAGAGAAATAGCTTTTGCATGAAGTAAAATTCTTTTTGAACGGGTTACTGAACCGTAACGTTCATCGCCTACAATTGGGTGACCAATACTTGACAAATGCACACGGATTTGGTGGGTTCTTCCTGTCAAAATTTCAATTTCAACTTTCGATTTTTTACCTTGAATCTCCATTGGTTTTACAATCGTTACAGCAGGTCGTCCACGCTCTTCGTTGACTTCAGAGAATGCTTTTCCACCCTGCTTATGCGTTGCAATTGGAGCATCTATCTTTATCTCTTCACAGAAAACACCTTCTACCCAAGCAACATAACGTTTTTTTACTTTTCGTTGCTTGAACGCTTGTATTGCATCTTCTAAAAATGCTTCATTTCGTGCCAAAAGCAAAACACCTGAGGTGTCTCTGTCCAAACGATGAATCAAAGTGGTCTCTTCCTCTTCGATAGCATCAGCTAACTCATAGGTATCTAAAAGTGCTGGTTTATTTATTGCTATAATATTCTCATCTTGATAGATAATATTCACTTTATCAATCTCTTCTACTCTAAAATAAGTATCGTTAGGCATCTCTGCTCTAGCGATTTTAACTTTTCTATCCAAATGATAAACCAAACCTCTGTCGATTAAATCTTTGGCTTTTTTATTTGAAATTCCCTCTTGCACTGCAAGTAATTTGTACGCTTTTTCCATGTTATAACTCTCTTTTAATTGATTCTAATATAGGATTTATATCGGTTCTCTGTATAATTCTTGTTGGTATTAATTGTGCATGTTGTTGCAAACGACGTGACAGATTGTATTCTGAGACAATGCTTATTCCTTCAATCATAGAAAATATATCTCGCTGATTAAAATAATGCTCTCCTGAGATAATTTTACATCCAAACTGAGCCGCCTCTCCTGCATTATGTCCACCAACTCTGGCAAAAGCACCACCCAAAATGACCACATCGGAAACAGCATAAATATTGACCAACTCCCCTAAAACATCTGCTACTATTATATCAGAGTTTAATGCTTCATTCTGAGAGTAGTTATGCCAAGAGTAGTGATTCTCTTTTGCACAGGCTTCAACCAAAGCAGAAACCTTTTTAAATCGCTCAGGATGACGTGGCACAAGAATTAGTCGAGCATTTGGCTCTTCTTTTTTCAGCTTCATAAAGGCATCCAATATAAGCTCTTCTTCCCCTTCATGGGTACTTGCTCCACAGACCAATAAAACTTTTGGTTTCGTCAATTCTCTACTGGTCTTTGCAATATTTGCTAATTTAATGTTGCCAATAACTTTAATATTCTTTGCACCCAAAAACTCTAAACGCTCTTTATCCGTTTCGCTTTGAGCATAAACTTCATCAACATATTTAAAAATTTGACGATACAACCAAGCAATTCGTTTATATTTAGGAAACGACCTATCACTCATTCGAGCATTGATAAGTAAAGTTTTTGCTCCACGACCTTTTGCCAAAGCAAACAATAGATACCAAAACTCTGCCTCCATAACCAAAAGCACTTTTTGAGGTTTTAGCCATGAAAAAAGCAGAGGTTCAAAAGGTAAATAACGGCTCTCTTTCTCTGATTTCAGAGAGATTGCTTCATGACCCGTTTGTGTGGTTGTCGTTAGTCGTAACTCCTCTTTTGGCAAAGCATCCAACAAAGGATAAATTGCCCTAGCCTCTCCAAAACTACAAACATGAAACCAAATTCCATTGGGGCTTAAAGGTCTATTTTTATAGATAAAAAACCGTGCAGGAATAGAAATTTTATATTTAATCTGTTGCTTTGAAAAAAAGAGTAAAAAAGGAAGTGATACAAGATATGCTGTTGTCATAACAACAGTATAAAGGATAAAAAAGGCTCTATCCATCATATCTGTAAAAGAAGCGACTACGCTTCTGTCTCTGCTGTTTGAGGTTCAATATACATTATTCTACCACAATGAGGACAAGTGATAATCTCTTCAGATTTAATAACTGTTGCATATGTACTCTCATTAAGCTTCATGTAACAACCATAACATGCCTGTTTTCGCACAGGAACAACAGCTGTATTTTTAGCCCAAATACGGATTTTTTCATAAAATGAAAGAATCTTCATATCAATAGCCATGGTTTTATCTTCACGCTCGCCAAAAAGTTTACCTTTATCAGCATCAATAGATGCTAGTTTTAGATTTACTTCTGTAGAAATTTTTTCCAACTCTTCACTTGCAACATCCAACTCTTTTTGAGCTTCAGCAAGGTCTTCTTTTTTAGAAACAACTATCGTTTGCTGACGTTCAATCTCTTCATTCGCATGAGTCAATTTTTCTTTAGCAAGTTCAGCTTCCATAGAGAGGGCTTTCATCTCTTTTTCTGTTTTAACTTCTTTTTCTTTAGCTTCGCCAAGCGTTAATTGGTCATGTAATGTTCTAATTTGCTCTTCATACGCAAGCACTGAAGAGTTTGCTTTTTCGATAACCTCATTAAGAACATCCATTCTTTTTACAATGTCATCTCTTTTTTCTACTCTTCTTGCTACTTTTTTCTGTGCTGTTTCAATAAGTGGCGTAAAATCATCAATCGACTTATCCAACTGCGAAAGGTCTATTAACTCTTCTAAATGTTTGTTCAATCTCTATCCTTTGGGGTTTTAAGCATATTTTAGTAGTACCATTTTCTAAAAATACTCTACGATATTTCAAATGGGTTTTGTGATTGCGAAATTATACCCAAAATTCCTAAATTTTTTAATTCCTTCATCATCACGTCCACAAAAAACTGTTCACTCTCATAATGTCCAATATCTACCATCATAAGATTTTGGCTTATCGCTTTCATCGCATCATGATACTTGATATCTCCTGTTAAAAAACAGTCAGCATCCACCTCATCCATCAACGAAGCCCCTGCTCCTGTGGTTAAGGCTATAGAGGTTATTTTATGTTTTGGCGATACTACTCGAAGCGTCTCTAATCCAAGTCTCTCTTTTAAAAGCTTCAATAGTTCATCTTTAGACCAAGAGCCTGTGGTTTGACAAACAAACTCATCTTGAGACTCTTTTTTAAATCCTAAAATTTTTTCAAAAACATAGCTATTTAAGTGCGTCTTATCAAAATTGGTGTGCATGGCAATTAAAGATAAATTCTTTTTTACCATTATCTCCAATAAATTCGCAGGATAAACAGAAAAATCTAACTGCTTTAGTCCTGAAAAAATAAGGGGGTGATGCACAATAAAAAGCGTGTTCTCTTTAGCAGATTCTAAACTATCTTTGTCTAAATCAAGCCCAAGAGCAATATGGTCAAACTTTCGATTCATATCGCCCACGAGCAGACCTGAGTTGTCCCAACGTTCTTGTAATTCAAAGGGGCTTATGGTATTTAATTTTTGGTATATTTCTGATATTTTCATATTGAATTACGCGTTTACACGGCTGTTTCGTTCAACTTCCTGCTCTTTATAAAGCTTCGCACACCCAATAGACAATTCTCGAACCTTTAAAATATAATTCTGTCTTTGAGCTTGTGAGATTGCTTTTCTTGCATCAAGCACATTAAAGGCATGACTTGCCACCATGCACTGGTCATAAGCAGGAAGAGGTAGACCAGCATCTAAACATAGCTGACACTCTGCACTTGCATCATCAAAATCTCTCAAAAGCTTTTCAACATTTGCCACTTCAAAATTGTACTTAGAGAATTCATATTCACCCTCTTTATGTACATCTCCATATGTCGTTATATTAGCATTATGATTTGTCCATATAATGTCTTTATAGTGTTCAACACCTTGTAAATACATTGCTAAACGTTCTGTACCATAAGTAATCTCTACAGCCACAGGGTCACAAGCGATTCCCCCTACTTGTTGAAAGTAAGTAAACTGTGTTATCTCCATGCCATCAAGCCATACTTCCCAACCAAGACCCCAAGCACCAAGCGTTGGAGATTCCCAGTTGTCTTCAACAAAACGGATATCATGTTCTTGTAAATTAAGACCTAAATACTCTAACGACTTCAAATAAAGCTCTTGAATATTGTCAGGACTAGGTTTAATAAATGCCTGAAACTGATAATAAGTCCCTAGTCTATTTGGATTTTCACCATAACGCCCATCTGTAGGTCGTCTACACTGAGCCACATAAGCAGCACTCCACGGCTTAGAATCCAAGCTTCTTAAAAGTGTAGCAGGATGAAATGTTCCTGCTCCTGCTGGTATGTCGTAGGGTTGAACGATATTACATCCTTGTTCTGCCCAGTATTGTTGTAGTTTTAGTAGTATTTGGCTAAATGTTAATGTGTTTTTGTTCACTAATCTTCCTTTATAAATTCAATGTTAAATCTTTTTTGAAAAAGCTTTTTTAACTCTTCACAATCCTCTGTGAAAATATCTTTTACAAATTGTGGTTTTAAATCCTCTAATCCAAACTCTATTGAGCGTTTAGATAACTTATCAAACATATCTAACAACTCATCTTCTCTACTCTTTTGTTTCTCTTTATTAAAGACAATAAAATAGAATTTATCATAATCTTTATAATCACAACTTTTTTCACAAAAGATTTCATATGTCAAAAAGAGTCCTGCAAAAATCTTCTTTCTTAATCCAATTTTTGCTTTCCAATGATCTAAAGCATCTTTATTACTTGACTTAAACTCTATAAACCATATTTCTTTATATATATCAGAGATATAAATCATATCAGGAGTATTTGCTGTTTGAGGTCTTTTTAAAATACCTTTAGTATTGTCAAAATCAATAAATTTATTACTATAATTACAAACTATAATTTTATTTAACTTATCATAGCTTAATTTAGAAAGAGACTTTTTAATCATTTTAGATATTTAGCCATTTTAAGTTCTTTTAACTCTCTCATAGGAAGAGCTAATTTTTCAAAAATATCTTCTAAACTCTCTTGATATTCAATATATCCATCTTCTGCTAGATAAAAGTTTGTTTTATCTTCTATCTCTTCAACTTCGCTATATCTTTTTAACGCTTCTATCATATAAGGGCTATGAGAATTAACAACTATCTTAACCCCATTTTTCACAAGCTCAACTATAATCTTTGCCATCTCTAGTTGCCATTTTGGGTGTAGGTGTACTTCGGGTTCGTCTAAAACTAAAATAGTATCTTTATTTAAATAACTGTTTTGAGATAATACTTGAAAAATACCGAAGTACTTAATACCTGTCGCAGTATTTACAAGCTCAATTCGTTGACCTAGTTTATCAAAATAATAACGACCCATCTCATCTTTTTTGAATTCTCCACCCATTAAATCAGTAACTTCTTTTTTAATATCAAGTCCATCTAATGCACTTTTGATATGCAGTTTAAAGTTTAAATCTTTCATTAGATATGGATAATCCAACTCTATTCTCATTTCTGATTCTATTTGTGCTATATCCCTAAAAAAATCTGTAAAATTCCACACTAATGGGGTTTCAATCATTATTGGAAGATATACAAAATTATTTTTATCAAAAAAATCAACTTCGGTATAATTTCCAAATGTAGAAATAAATATTGTATCATTATTTACTAATAATTTTATTTCTCCTAAATCTGAAATTTGCCGATTAAATAGTAATCCTTCTAATTTATGATGTTCTACATAATCTTTATTATTACTTATAGCTACTTTTAAATGTAAAAACAAAGCTTTCCCAACCGTACTCTTCCCAGTATCATTCTCCCCAGCAATAACTGTTAAACCATTAATCTTAACATTTGCCTCTTTAATCATTCCGATATTTTTAAGCTGAAGTTCCATGATTTACCTTTTTAATAGTTTCAATATTATAACAAAACTTCCACAGTACTAGAATCAAGCTCAACCTTTTTAGCCTTGCTTACTCTGTCCTCTTGAAGTTTCACTTTGAGTTCGTCATCTTGAAGAGCCATGATTTGGATTGCTAGATAGGCTGAGTTTACGGCTCCTGCTTTGCCGATGGCTACTGTTCCTACTGGCATTCCTGCGGGCATCATTACGGTACTAAGTAGGGCATCTTCTCCTTTTAGAGAGCCTGATTCCATAGGG
>CAYPCV010000008.1:0-7101 GCA_964409295.1 uncultured Sulfurovum sp. | reverse complement strand
CTCTTGCACTGCAATGGAGAGAAAAATCAAAACCCAAAACAGAACACCCTTTATATGCAAAAGTAAAAAAGAGTAAAAATGAAAAAGAGTTGCTTCAACTACTCATGGCAACAAATCAAGACTCATTTAAAACAACCATTGAAGCCTTAGAAAATCTGATTTATAATAAAAAAAGTAAGAGAAGTTTTAAAAGCATAAAAGAAGCACTAGAAACAGAGATAAAGGAGATGGATTGAACACAAAAATAACCCAACTAAGAAACGAACTGGCTAAAGCCGTCATTGGTCAAGAGAACATGATAGAAGCCCTTATTATTGGGCTTCTATGCGAGGGACATATTTTGATAGAGGGCGTACCTGGTTTAGCAAAAACCACCACTGTAAATGCCCTATCTAACGCCCTAGGATTAAACTCGAAACGGATTCAATTTACCCCTGATTTATTGCCATCAGATATTATTGGAGCAGAGATTTATAACCCCAAAGAGCATAGTTTTAGCATAAAAAAGGGGGCTGTTTTTACCCACCTACTCCTTGCCGATGAAATCAACAGAGCCCCTGCAAAAGTGCAATCTGCTCTACTAGAAGTGATGCAAGAGCGTCAAATAACCATTGGCGATACATCTTTTAAACTCAAAGCTCCTTTTTTGGTTATGGCAACGCAAAACCCCATAGAACAAGAGGGAATCTATGCCCTACCTGAAGCACAACTTGACCGTTTTATGATGAAAATCTTGGTAACACACAATAGCCAAGAAGAGGAGCTAGCCATTATGAAAAAAGGTGCAAAGAAGAGCTTTGAACATGTTCATAGCGTTCTCAACAAAGAGGATTTAAAAGAGCTACAAAAAGAACTAGACAACATCCATATAGATGATGCCATAGAGCGTTACATGGTGCAACTAATCACAGCCACCCGAGAACCCAAAAAATTTAATTTGGACAGCGATAACATTATGTACGGAGCTAGCCCAAGAGCTTCTATTGACCTCTATAAAGCAAGCCGAGCCAAAGCTTTTTTACGAGGCAATGACTTTGTGAGTCCTGCTGATATTGGCTATGTTATTCACGATGTTTTACGGCATAGAATTGTACTTTCGTATGAGGCAAGAGCCAAAGGAATTACAACCGATGAGATTATCTCCAAAATAGTTGAAACAGTGCCGATACCGTAATGAATCACGAACTAAAAACCCTACAAATCAAAGCCCGACAGAGTGTTTATACCCTACTCTCTGGAAACAATTTCTCTAAACTTCACGGAGAGGGCTACGATTTTTCAGAACTACGAGAGTACCAAATAGGCGATGACATACGCAAAATAAACTGGACAATCTCGGCAAAACTAGGAAAACCCTACGTCAAAGAGTTGCACGCCAACAGAGAGCTATCGGTAGTGGTTAGTACCTTGATGGATGGTTCTCTCTATTTTGCAGAAGGCAATGCAAAACAGAAAAAACTAACCGAAGTAGCCAGCATCTTAGCCTATGCCACCCAACATCAAAATGACCTTTTTAGGGCTATCTCTTTTTATCAAAACAACACCCACACCACTCCCCCAACCAAGCAACTTTTTCATATAGAAAACTTTTCAAAACAGCTCTTTGAAGCTAAACTATTGCACACAAAACTCAAACACCAAGAGGCAATAAACACCCTATTCAAAAAGATTCACAATCCCTCTCTGCTTTTTGTTATCAGTGATTTTTTAGAAGAAGTAGATTTGTCTCTTTTGGCTCAAAAACATGAAGTAATCGCAATTATCATTCGAGACCGAACAGAAGAAGAGCCTAAAAAGTTAGGAGAAATCACACTAAACTCCCCTATCTTAACCATAAAATTAGATACCTTTTTTGGACAAAGAAGCATTCAAAAATACAAAAAGAAACTTATAGAGCATGATAAAAAGATGCAAGAGCATTTTTCTACTTATGGAATTCGCTATGTTAAGATTTTTACCGATGAAGAGGTTGTGGGGAAGTTGGTTGGGTTGATGGTATAATAACGACAATTAAAATAGATTGGTAATTACATATAATGAAAGCATTAAATAAATTAACACGGAAACAAAGAGAAGAGCTATTTAGACAACTTAGAGTCTCTATTACCCATCACTCCAATGCTATGGAAGGGACAACCTTATCCTTTGGAGAGACAAAAGAGCTATTAGAACATGGAAACACAGCAGGAGACAAACCCCTTCATGAACAACTTATCATATTGGGCTTTGCAAAAGCTTATGATGTAATTGTTCGTGAGGCATCAAATCTTTATACTTTAATTGACAGCTCTTTTATCAAAGATATTCATGCCATTATATTTGAAGATGCTCTACAAGTATCCCCATCTTTTGTAGCAAAACCTATAGGAGCATATCGCTTAGATAAACAATATATAAAAGGGGTTAATATAAAACTCTCTGCTCCTCATCATATCTCTAATGATATTGAAAATCTATTTTATAGGTTCAAAAGCAACAAAATGAGTTTAAAAGATATTGCCAATTTTCATATTTTATTTGAAAGAATCCACCCCTTTGCAGATGGAAATGGTCGAGTAGGACGACTGATAATGGCATATCAAGCCATACAGAACAATATTATTCCCCCACTAATTGAAAATGAACATAGAGATGAGTATCTTGAAGTAATAAACGATGAAAATGAATTAACATTTTTTTTAGAAAAAAGTATTGGTAAGAACCTAAACTTGATAAATTTTTCGTAAATAAAAGGTGGAGCTAAAGCACCACTTCCCAGTTTTGCAAGAAGTTTATGTTAGGTTGTTTAATAAAGTAATCTTTTTTAGAAGCGACCAACTCTTTTAAAAGAGTAAAACCTTCATGAGGAACAGTTTTTCGATATAAGTTAAGCCGATGTCCATAAAAAGCCCAAGCCAATTTGGGATTGCTCTCAAACCACTCAGGATTTGCCATAGCCGAGAAGCTGTGACCTAATTTTGCAATAACAGGATAGGCTTTCCAAAATCCCTCGTTTCCCCTAAAATCAGGTAGTCCACTATCACCCCCCCCATTCCTGCCCCTGCTGTAATAAGCACAGCATCTGCATTTTGTATATATTCTCTTGCTTTATCTATGGCTCGACTCATTTTTTACCTTTTTGCATCTAAAATTATAGAGAGTGAAATTTCTGATTAATTATAGCAAAAAGGAAATAGAGCTATGCATCTTAAATATTATTAAAATAACAAACACCACCTTCTCCTACACACCTCTTTCAATTTTTCTACTTTTTTAACATTTTCTGCAATACCTTAACTAAACTTATGGTTATATTTAACAATACTCACTATAAAGGAACTGATTATGGACTTTTTAACTACTATCGAAATACAAATTAAAGCCTTTTTCTTTAATGCTCAAACGGACTATCTCCCTTATTATAAAAATTTCTCTTTTAATGTAACAGGAGAAGAGAGTCTTCTTGATATTTTAGAGATGATTAAAAGAGAGAATTCTGACTTCTCTTATCCTAATAAAAATGTTGTTTTACGAATAAATGATTTGGTTTTAACAGCTGATGAAAAGATTGCTACTGTTGTAAAGAAATTAGGAAATGAACTTAGAATCAATCCTGCTTTGATGTACCGTTCTAATAATGGTCTGATTCTAAATGATGATGATTTTATGCAAAGTTTTGAGCTTTTAGAAGCTTATGCTGATGAAGAAGATAAAGCCTATTATAAATCTCTTTACCCTCTGCATTATGCATCTGCTTCATTTGAATATAACCATAACTATATTGGCGATGCTGTTCTACTTTTGGCTTCAAGATTGATTGAAAAAAATCCTGATAATCAATATAATATTTTAAACGCAATTAATGATGAGTTTAATGGTATTGCTTCTTGTGAGTATGAAAATAATCTGTTTCATGCCCAAGAGCATGCAGAAACCATTGCTTCATTGAAAAAACTAGTTTTAAAAGAGAAAAGCACTTCAATGATAGATAAATTGTGTGATTTGGCTGTAAAACCAAAAGAACATACACTAAATACAGAAAATATTCATGAACGTAATATTGCACTTTATATTGGTTCTGTAAACCATGCTGAACTTGCAAAAGAGACAAAAATAGCTGTCGTACAAAGTGGAGCAACATTTATAGATTTTCCAATGTCTACAAAACTCGCAGGTCAAAGCGTAATCACTACGAACCCTGACTTGGCTCATCAAAAAGCAGGAAAGATGCTCTTAGATGCGTTGGACCATGGAGCAGACACTCTTTTATGTGCAGAAGATGAAGATTTAGAACTCTTTAAGAAGATGTTAGCAAAATGTGAACGTGTTGTAGGACGAGATATTGAATTGACTCTTATTTCTTTAAATAAATTTCAAACACTTAGATTAAAAGTAGCCGTATAAGGTTGCTTTTAATTAATGTTTAAAACACCCTTTATCCTCACAAACAAGCATTTACAAACTCTTTATGCTCCTCTATTTCGTAAACAAAGAACTCCAACAGTAGAAATCGAACGTTTTGATTTAGCTGATGGGGATTTTGTCGAAGCATATTGGTATAAAAACAAACCCACAGATACACGACCTATCGTTACCCTTTTTCATGGTTTAGCAGGCTCTTTTCGCTCTCCTTATATTAAAGGCATTATGAAAGCTCTTGATAAAAAGGGTTTTTCTTCGGTACTAATGCACTTTCGTGGTTGCTCAGGAAAAGCAAACCTTCTTCCTCGTTCGTACCATAGTGGCGATACAGCCGATGCTAAAGCGTGGATAGATTACTTAAAAGTGAAATATAAAGATTCTGATTTGCACGCAGTGGGTTACTCTATTGGGGGAAATATGCTCTTGAAACTCCTTGGCGAAGAACAAGAGAAGAGCCTTTTATGTTCTGCTGTCTCGGTCTCTGCCCCTATGGATTTAGAGATTACAGCCAAACGAATCAACCAAGGCTTCTCAAAACGTTATCAAAAGCATCTACTTGACCCATTAAAAGAGACTCTTTTAGAGAAGTATAGAACCTTTGATATGGAGAAAATATTAAATAGAAATAGAGAAGATATAAAAAATATCAAAACCATAGAGGAGTTTGACGAACTCTATACAGCACCCATTAATGGTTTTGGGACAGCAAAAAATTATTATAAAAAATGTTCAGCAAAACAATTTTTAAAACATATTCAGATACCCACACTAATTATCCATGCCTTAGATGACCCCTTTATGACTCCTGCAATTTTGCCTCTAAAAGATGAACTTTCAGAGCATATTACAATGAGCATTTCAGAACATGGGGGGCATGTTGGTTTTGTAAATGGTTCACTTTTGAAACCTAACTATTGGCTAGAAGAACATATTGTTGAGTATCTGTTAAAACAATCTTCCTAATATAAATCTTTTTGGGTAAAATATCAGTAATTAAAAACAAGGGAGTCACATGTTTGGACTGGGCTTTATGGAAATACTCTTTATTGCAATCGTAGCAATACTCTTTTTGGGACCAGATAAACTACCTGGTGCTATGGTAGACATTGCTAAATTTATCAAAAATATGAAAACAGCTATTGGAGACGCAAAAAAGACCTTAGATGAAGAGGTCAATATTGAAGAGTTAAAACGAGAAGCGATGAGCTACAAAGAGAAACTGGACGAAGCGAATAGTGAGTTGCAAGGGTTTAAAAATTTGAATCCTATAAATGAGGTAAAAGAGGAGTTTGGTTCAGTAAAAGAGAACTTTGCTAGATTAACTCAACTGGACACTTCTGAACCAGAAGCAAGCCCTCAGCCAACAACTACACAGGTTGAGCCAAAACAGAGTAAAGAGGTTACTTTTAAGAAAAAAACCGTAAAACAAGATGAAGGTATAGAAAAATAATGTTTGAAAGTATTAAACCCCATTTAGCTGCGTTACAAAAAACCATTGGATACTCTGTTCTCTCTGTTGTTGTTGCATTTATTGTTGCATTTACCTTTCATAACCATATTTTAACATGGATTACCCAACCCCTAAATGATGCGTTGACTGAGGTGGGACGAATCATTGATTCTCAAGAAAAAGCAACATGGCATCTAAAAAGTACCAATGAAAACAATCAAACTGTAGAAGTTGTCACAGCAGACAGCCCTTCTGTACTTTCTGCAAAGAAAATTCAAGAGTCGTTAGAAAAAGCTGTAACAGTTGCCAACAAAGAGTTGGTTGGCTTTTTACAAGATGCCGTAAATGCAACCAAAGAGCTAACAGCAACCCTAAAAAACATAGAGCAAAACAGTAGCCATGAAAAATCAGGCTTTGATGGGCAAATTACTACCCACCAAGTTGGTGGAGCGTTCTTCGTAGCATTAAAGGTCTCTTTCTTTGCAGGTCTTTTAGGTGCATTACCGTTTATACTCTATCAGATTTGGATGTTTGTTGCTCCTGGACTTTACGATAACGAAAAAAAGATGGTTCTACCCTTTGTATTTGGTGGTTCATTTATGTTCCTTATAGGTGTTCTTTTTGCCTACTATGTCGTTACCCCATTCGGATTTCAGTTCTTAATTACTTTTGGTTCATTCCTCTATACTCCTCTGATTAATATTGAAGATTATGTAGGCTTTTTTACCAAAATTATGATGGGATTTGGAATAGCATTTGAACTTCCTGTTTTTGCCTACTTCTTGGCAATATTGGGAATGATTACCGATAAAACATTAAAAGATTTCTTTAAATATGCTGTAATTATTATCTTTGTTATCGCTGCGTTGTTAACCCCTCCAGATGTATTAACACAGTTGCTTATGGCTGGACCACTAATTATTCTTTATGGTGTTTCAATTTTAATTGTTCGTATGGTTAACCCTCATGTTGAAGAAGAGGATGAAAATGACGATGACGATGATGAAGATAGAGAAGATGAAAACTACATCAAACAAGATAAACAGATAGAAAATAAGAAATAGATGAACTTAGAACTACTAACATCTAGCTATGATTATGAGCTTCCTGCTCATCTCATAGCTAAAACCCCCGTATACCCAAGAGACTCTGCAAAACTCTTGGTTTATAATCGCAAAACAGATACCATAACCCACACAACTTTTAAGCATCTACTAGAGTATCTTCCAAAAGAGTGTGATGTCTTTTTA
>CAYPCV010000007.1:0-2518 GCA_964409295.1 uncultured Sulfurovum sp. | reverse complement strand
CCAAAATCTGTAACCATTACAAAAAGTGAAAGAACGAACACCGATATTACTCAACTCTTCTACGTAGTTGCTGACTATGAGAGAGATGATGCTCTTTTAAGACTTATTGACTATAAAAACCCAAATAAGTGTATTATCTTCTGTCGAATGAAAAAAGAGGTTGATAGACTTTCATCGTACATGACAGCTCAAGGATTTAAAGTTGCAGCTCTCCATGGAGATATGGAACAAAAGCAAAGAGAACATACAATCCGTTCATTTAAACAAGGTTTAGTTGAAATTTTCATTGCAACTGATGTTGCTGCTCGTGGTCTTGATGTAAATGATGTTTCTCATGTATTTAACTACCATATTCCTTTTGATTCTGAGTCTTATGTTCACCGTATTGGTAGAACAGGTCGTGCTGGTAACAAAGGTGAAGCAATTACTCTTGTTTCTCCTAATGAGCTTAGAACCATTAAAAGAATTGAAAAAGACGTTGGAACTGTTATGGTTTCTGAAGTTATACCTACTCGTCAAGAGGTTCAAAGTCGTAAAGATGGAGATTTATTGGCAAAAATTGCAGGAATAACAGTCTCTTCATCAGCAAAAGAGATGGTTAAAACACTTCAACATGATATTGATATTGTAACTATTGCACATCTTCTAGCTACTATTGTTCAAGAAGAGATTGATGTAAAAGGTAAAGATATTATTGGTCTAGGTTCAGAAGAGGTTAAAGCCCTTATTGAAAGAGCTAAAAACTGGAAAGGTGGAGACCGAAATGGTGGTGGACGTGGACGAAGTAGAAACCGAAGTCGTGGTGGAAGCCGTGGACGTGGTGGTGATAGAAATGGAGGTCGTTCAGGAGAGAGACGTTCAAGTGGTGGAGGAAACCGTAGTAGTAGAAACGGTGGGGGAAGTAACCGTGGTAGTAGAAATAGAAGCGAAGGATAAATAAAACCCTAGTTTTTTCACTTCTTCTCTGAAATTATACACAATAAATACATAGTTTATTGGGTATAATGGTTCTTTAAATTACTTAAAATTTTCAAAGGAACATAAATGAAAAAACTCTTTTTAACGCTGGCCTTAGCCTTTATATCAACGACAAGCATAGTAGATGCTGATGATACCCCTTTAGTATATACGTTAACAACTACTGATAATAAAACCATTACCATCAACGATACAAAAAAAGGTTTAGACTTTAAAGAATTTAAAGGAAAAGCTGTTTTACTAACACTCTTTGGACACCGATGTCCTCCATGTATTAGAGAGATACCAGCATTTGTAACATTAACAAAAAACCATCCAACTGACCTTGCTATTGTAGCAATAGAATCACAAAACTACCCAGAAGATGAAGTTAAAGAGTTCCAAGAAGAACACAATATGAATTATAATGTCATTGCAGGTATTAATCATAATGATTTCATTAGTTATATCTCAGGAAGAGCTGGCTATACCAGTGGTATTCCATTACCTCTTCTTATTGCTATAGACAAGTATGGAGAGGTACAAAATGTTCATGCAGGAGAATTAACTCTGGATGAACTTGAAATTTTAGTAAAAGATTTAAATGAATAATAAATAGTATTGCTTCAGCAATGCTATTTACATAAATTTTAAGGGAAAAGATGAAAAAAATAAACACTCTTCAAGCATTTATTTTAACAACAACACTGTTTTTAAACAGTGGTTGTTTTTTTGGATATTTTGACAGTCCAAAAGTAGAAGTTCAAAAAACAATAGAACCAATAACAGAAGAGGCTAAAATTACAATACCTCTCTCTACGCCTACAGCTCTCTCTGTTGAGTGTACTGATGATATAAACTCTCCTTGTAAAAAAGCCCCTATTTCTCCCAAAGAGCTTAAAGCTCCAAACATGAGTAAACAAGGAGAAGTCCATAAGTTACGCAGTATTCAAGGAAAAAATATACTTGTAGTAGAGCGTAAAACAGGTTTTGTTTTTCCCCAATATAAAAATAAAGTTGTTATCCTTCAAATGTTTGGAAAGAGCTGTTCTCATTGTATTAAAGAGATTCCTGTTATGAAAAAAATCTATCATAAATATCAAAATAAGCTAGAGATAATAGCCGTACAAGTTGAAGATAGAATGAGCAAAAGAGAAGCAAAAAGATTGATACAAAAACATCATATAAAATACCCTATTATTCCAGGAGATGATGCAAAAAACTTGCAATATAATGTTCAAAGTACCTATGGATGGAGAGGTGTTTTACCCTACACCTTAGTGATTAAAAATGGTGTTACAGAATTTACCTACCCAGGAGAAGTTTCATATAATGAGATAAATAGAGACATCCATTCAATACTTCCTTGACAACTCCACCCCTTAAAAAGAGGTGGATTCTTCTGAACTCCAAACTAATGTTTAGATATTTAAGAAGCTTTCTCCATGTGTCCCACGGTATTTAGAATATTTAAAGAGGCATTTAAATCAGCATTAAGTTTAAAATCACACTTAACACATCTGAATTTACTTTGACTCTTTCTATTCTCTTTAGATATATG
>CAYPCV010000006.1:0-19919 GCA_964409295.1 uncultured Sulfurovum sp. | reverse complement strand
GAGCAAGATAAATATCATCAAAACTTAAAAGTCTATAGAGATTTGGTAAATAGCTATAGTACAGCTCATAAAACAGGAATGAAAATAGGAAGAAAGGAAGGAATTAAACAGGGAATTAAGAAAGGAATTGAGCAGGGAATTAAGAAAGGAATTGAGCAGGGAATTGAACAAGGTGCAAAACAGAGAAATATTGAAATAGCAAAAAATCTTTTAAAGTCAGGTATCTCTATGGATGTGATTATTAAAACCACAGGGCTTAGTTTTGAAGAGATTGAAGGATTGGAGTAAAAATTTACTCCATCTTTCGAATATATTATAAGCCTTTTGGCGAAACAGCATTTTTTGCCAATCTTCTTAATAAAAATATTAAATTTTTCTGTTTGCCTTTTACGCTACGATTTGATAAAAACCTATCGTTTATTCGCTTGATAAATAGGCATTAACTTTGGTATTAACGCTTTAATTTTAGTGATACGGTTAGCAGGAGCAGGGTGGGTTGAGAGATATTCAGGTTGTGAACCACCACTTTTTGAGAATTTTTCCCAAAAGCTTAACGCTGAATTTGGATTGTACCCAGCTTTTGCAGAGAGTACCAAACCAATGGTATCTGCTTCATACTCTTGTGTTCGTGAATGAGGAAGCATGATTCCTAGTTGAGAACCTATTCCGAATGCCTGCATAACCATAGCTGTATTTTGTGGATTTCCTCGACCTTGCATGACAGCACCTAGTACTTGACCACCCATCTGTTGAAGTTGTCCTGCACTCATTCTTTCTGCTCCGTGCCGTGCTAGGGCATGACCTATTTCATGACCCATAACTGCTGCTAATTCGTCATCATTAGATGCATATTTAAACAGACCAGTATAGACAAATACTTTTCCTCCAGGTAGACAAAATGCATTTGCTTCTTCATCATTTTCAATAACAAAAAACTCCCATGTAAAGTTTTTAGCTGTAGAGTATTCACTGCTAGCTACTTTTGCAATACGATTTCCAATACGTTTAACCATGGCATTTTTTTGTGGGTCTTGGCTAACTTTCTCTTTTTCCAAAACTTGTTTTGCACTCTGAAAGCCCAAAGCTAGCTCTTGTTGTGGACTAACGGTAATAAATTGTGTTCGTCCTGTAATTGGTGCTTTAGAACATCCTATGAATAAAAGTGCTAAAATAGCACCTAAAATTATCTGCTTAAGTGGTGTTTTCATGTAAATCCCTTGTAGTTTTATATCAATTCATTATATCAAAGATAGTTAAAATAAAAGAGGAGTAGTTATGTTTAATATCGTGTTAGTAGAGCCACAAATTCCACCAAATACAGGAACAATTGGTCGGCTTTGTGTTAATTTGGGAGCAACCTTACATCTGATAAAGCCTTTGGGGTTTGATATTGATGATAAGGCAGTTACAAGAGCAGGTTTGGACTATTGGAAAGATTTAGATTTAATCGTTTGGGAGAGTTTTGATGAGTTTTTAGAAGAGCATCCTATTGATGAAAAGAGCCATTTAGCTACGACAAAAACAGATAAACTCTATTTTGATGCAACGTTTAAAAAGGATGATTATATTCTGTTTGGTTCAGAGACAAAAGGGATTCGTGAAGATATTCTTTTAGCAAATAGAGAGAACTGTGTAACTGTACCGATGGGAGGAAAAGGGAGAAGTTTAAACCTTGGAGTAGCTGTAGGAATTGTAACTTATGAAGCCTTACGCCAAAATTATGATGGTTTTCAAAAAATAACCATTGCCAATACATTAGAAGGAGTCTAAAATGCCAATTGGAGATATAGCCTATGTTGTTGCTACTGTGCTGTTTGGGTACATGACTTTTGTCATTATTCGTGGAAATTTTCAACGTAAGTTTGATGATGAGGGAAATCGATTGGATTTAAAGGATAAAGATAAAAATAAGTAAAATCAAGAAAATATTTGATACCCTTACAAAAAATAATTTAAGAAAATAAGGCGAATATTTTATGAATAAAAAAATTAATGAAAAGCGATTGGATGTTATAGATTTCTTTCTAAAGATTTTAAGTGCAGAGTCGGTTACTCCTAATGATGGTGGTTTACTTAGCTATATAGAAAACTACTTAGCAGATTTTGAAGCAACATGGATAAATGAAGGTGGGGTTAAAAATATTTTTTTAACTAAAAAATTTGGAGAGGGAAAACACCTCTGTTTTGCAGGGCATGTTGATGTTGTTCCTGCTGGAGATGGATGGGATACTAATCCTTTTGTTCCAATGATTAAAGATGGCTTTATTTATGCTCGTGGAACGCAAGATATGAAATCTGGTGTCGCTGCATTTGTTCAAGCTGTGCGTGATATGGATGATGATTTTTCAGGTCGTTTATCGTTGCTTTTGACCTCGGATGAAGAGGGCGATGGAACGTATGGAACACAAATTGTTTTGAAACATCTCAAAGAGATAGATTTACTTCCTGATTATTGTATTATTGCTGAACCTACCTGTGAAGTACAGATGGGCGATGCGATTAAGATAGGGCGACGAGGCTCAATTAATGGGTTTTTGACACTCAAAGGAAAGCAAGGGCATGCTGCTTATCCTGAAAAGACCATTAATCCTATTCATAATATTGCTTCGGTACTATCTAAAATAGCAGGACACGATTTGGATGATGGCGATAGTAATTTTGCTCCAAGTAAATTGGTTATTACCGATATTCGTGCAGGAATGGAAGTGACCAATGTAACCCCCAATTCCCTAAAAATGATGTTTAATGTACGAAACTCTACCAAAACTTCTCAAGAGAGCTTACGAATATTTATTGAAGAAGAGTTCAAAGGTTTAGAGTATGATTTAGAGCTTCAGCAGGGTTCTTATCCATTTATTACCAATCGAGAATCGTTTATTGTCACGAAATTAAAAGAGGCAATTTTAGAAGAGACGGGGGTTCAGACAAAACTCTCTACAGCAGGTGGAACAAGTGATGGACGACATATTGCTCCTTATGGTATAGAAGTTGTAGAATTTGGTGTGATTAATGACCGCATTCATGGCTTAAATGAACGAACTTCTATTGTAGAAGTAGAGAATCTTTATAATATCTTTGCTACTATAGTAAAAAGGTTTTAAAGGAAAAAAGATGAATGAAATGATTACAGATAACAAAGAAAAGATAGTGAGAATTAACGAAAAGATTGAAGAGATTTTAGTTCAATATCGTTTGAAACATGATGAGCTAGAGTTAGCAACGGAAGAGTGGGATATTGGAGAGATTCAAGAAGACCTATCGAATTATACTAAAGAGATAAACAAATTAAAGAGACAAATACATAATCTTAAGTCTGTTGCTTAAGCTCTTAATATAATGTATAAACAACCCTCTTTATCAAAATATGTTTTAGTTAGAATGGTCGTTATTGTTATTTTTGTAACAACATTTTATGCCATGATGATTTCATTTGTACCTCTAGTACATCAGAATTCTACTTTTCATATTGCTCTGTTTTTTTTCTCTCAACTATTGTTGATTCTCTCGGTCTATTTAGGAGCAAAACAGGTTAGTAAAGAGCTTAGAAATGTAGAAAAATATCTCTCTGGAAGCTCTGATTTTAAGAATTTGGATGCTTCTGCACGTTTTTTTACAAGAGAGTTTGAGAGCATTAATAGCAAATTGATTAAAACCTTACAAAAGATAAAGCGACGTGAAAAAGAGAAACGTAAATATACGGCAAAAATAAAACTCAAAAATCGTCAACGCTCTGATATGCTTTCAGCCATTGCTCATGAGTTTCGCAATCCTATTGCTGCTATTATGGGCTATGCTCAGACCCTAACTGATGATGAAGATATTCCTCCTAAATTGCGTAATAAATTTTTAACTAAAATCTATAATAATGGCGACAAAATAGAAGAACTTTTAAGCCGTTTACTCTTGTGGAACCGTTTTGAAAGTGGTAAGCAGAAGCTTCATTTGAGTAAATTTGATATGAAGCCTTTAGCTTTAGAGATAGCTATGAATTTAGAAGAAAAATATACGCGTGAAATTTATCTAGAAGGAGAGATGTTTCTTGTCCGTGCTGATAAAGCCTTAATTGAGATAGTCTTAAAAAACTTAATAGAGAATGCTATAAAATATTCTGATGAGACCGTTTGTATTAAAATTACTCAAGAGAGTCTCTCTGTGATTGATAAAGGTGTGGGTATTTCTGCTGAGAATATAGAGAAAGTAACCAAGAAATTTTTTAGAACCGAGGAGCATACATGGGATAACTCTATGGGCTTAGGTTTGGCGATTGTTAAGCAGATATTGAAACTTCATAATACCGTTTTAGAGATAGAAAGCCAAGAGAACGTGGGGTCTAGCTTTTCTTTTAAACTCTAATTATAATGTCCCCCTTTGTCAAGACCACTTAAAAAAAATCCTTATTCCAAAAGGATTTGGGTCGTTACCAAGAAAAAAATATAAGGGAATTATTTAGAAGTAGGTATGGGTTTTATATTTTCTTTGATTGAACCAACTCTTTTAAGATAGATAAAAATATCATCTATTAAATCTGAAGATATATCATGCTTTTTTGCTAAAGATTGAAATTTTTCATGGCTTATATTGGACTCTATGCTCTCTTCAATCTCATCTCTTAATCTTATCCAGTTTTTTCTCCAAAGAGTATTTGCCTCTTGTGTCTTTCTTAAATAGTTGTAAATCTCCTTTTTTATAAATTCATTACTTTGTTGGTCAAAGCTGTGGTAAATTTCTATAATATTAATTGAGTTATTATAGGTCTTAAAAAAAGTTATTTTCTCTTGAATCGTCTTCTGCTTTCTATTTTCAATAATTAAAAATATTTTACTGCTCTTGTAGTATTGTGACAATGTCTCTAAAATAGGGGGATTCAGACAGCACTCTGTTTCGTTTAAAATCAAAATAATGTATTGTAGCTCTTGAATTTTTGTATGATGTATTATGCTTGCGTTCTCATCATACTCTATGGTTACTTTGTTTAGTTTTAGTTGATTCTCTTCTGTTTCGCTTGGTTTTGAAAAGTTAAAAGTATTGATAAAGTTTGATGAAAAAGATTTAGGGATAAAGAGGCTAACTCCTTGCCTTCTTAGGGGGATAAGTTGTTCTACTTCCATAGTAGTAGAAGAATCTTTTCTCTGTTCTTTCACAATTATATGAGAGAGAAGCTTTTTTGTAGGATATTTTTTAATTTTATCTATTAACTTCTTATCCAAAGGATTTCCTTCTAAAAAAATCCCCTCTTGCTCTTCATCACTTCTCTCCCAATAGAGGGTTTTGTTGAGTTTAAAGACCCATAGAGGAAGGGACTTTATCTTGTTAAATCTTAAGTCTACAATTTTTAGTTTTGTTAAATCTTTTAAAGGTGCTATATCTTGAATTGTATTATTGGAAAGGTTTAATATTTTTAAGTTAGTAAAAACTGAGAGAGGTTTAAGATAGGTTAGTTTGCTATATGTCAAAGAGAGTGCCTCTAAAGAGGAGAATATGGTTGGTTCATAATTAATTTTACTTTTTTTTTCAAAAATATGAATGGTTTCTTTGTCAGGATTATGAAAGAACTTTTTTAACTTTTTGAACATCTATTCATCCTTTTTTAACGCTTTTATTAACATCATTTTAGCTAAAGAGATGTTGCCCTCAGGGTTAAAAATAGTAAAAACAGTATGTTTCTGATTACTGTAGATAAGAAAAATCATACCCTCTTCATTTTCTGTCTCTAATCGAATCAAATTTGAAAACCCAATATCTAAAGAGGCTTTGTTTAATGCTCTAAAGGTATCGTTAAATAAACTAGATGAAAAAGCCAAATCTATCTCTTTATTCTCATCTATATAGACAATCTCTCCTGTTTTACTCAATACTGCTGAACCTGCATAGCCGTTAATATTTTGAATATTTTGAATCATCTCTTCTATGTTCATCTCTTCCCTTTTAGTACTGAATATTATTTACTATTTCGTTATCTGATTGCTTTTTGTAGCGATTTTGTTCCATAAATTTTTTTAATAATGCCTCTGAATCTTCAACCCCATTACTCTTTTCAAGATTTAAAAGTTGTTGATAGAGAGGTTCAATAATGGCTTTTGCTTTATTTGATATAGCCCGACGTGTTGAGATGTAGTTTCTAACTGTTCCATCTTTATTTATCGAAGGACGAATGTAGGCAAAAACCCAATAGTATCGGTTGTCTTGTGATTTATTTTTAATAAAACAATAGACGGGTTCTTTTTTTTTAAGTTGTTTCCATAATTGTTTAAAAATAGCTTTTGGCATATCTGGGTGTCGTATAATATTATGATTCTCGCCGATTAATTTACCATAAGAGTATCCAGCAATTTTATAAAAAATAGGATTTGCATAGATAATAAAACCATCCAAATCGGATTGAGATACAATAATATCAACCGAAGTGAGAGTTCTCTCTTTTTCTAACATAGAATAACCTTTTATAATAAAGTGTATAATAATAATCTAAATTGTATTAAAATAATATTAATTAATCTTATATAAATAATAAAGTTTTATTATGTTATAATTTTTTATGATTTAAAATATAGTAAAATATTTTTAAATTATAATTAATAATTAATAAAGGTCGAAAAATGATAAATGAATCTATATTTGATGATATTAAACAGATTAATGGCTACCTTGGTGTGGGTATTAGTCAATATACAGGAGACCTTCTTCTTTTTGACAAAGCGAATGAGAAGATAAATTTAGAAGAGACCTCTGTTATCTTTAATGATGTCTTTAGAAGCTCTCACTCTCTCTCTCAAAAACTCTCATTGGGAAAAACAGAGATTATGGAGATTACTACCGAAAATGCTAAAATACTAATGGCATGTTCGGGGGAAAACTCATCTATACATCTCCATGCTTTTGCTATTTTTAAAAACGATGGAAATGTTGCACTAGCAAAGATGATTTTACCTAGAATTTTAAATAAAGCTATTGCTGAACTCTCTTAATCGTTAAGTTATTACTGTAACTCTTCTTGAGGTAATTGCAGTAATAATGGATTCTTTTCGACATCTAACCACTTCAAAATGGTTGTTATTTCACGCTCTTTCATTGCTGTACATCCTGCTGTTCCTTTTCCTGTCTTGCTTTTTATATGGATAAAAATACATGAACCTGCTTGGGCTATATTCTCAGGATTGTGTTTGACTGTAATTCCATATTGATATAGATTACTTTTGAGTTTCATGTGTTCAAAGCTTTTATAATCTTTTTTTATTTTTTTACTATCTATAATAGTATTATAAAACTCCGATTTACTATCATCGACACAGTGGTCAGTTCTGCTATATTTTGCGTAAGGAAAGTTAATCTTAAACTTTTGATACCCAAAGGCATTTCCTAAACGAAACAGACCAGCAGGTGCTTTTCCATCTCCCTCTTTTTTGATGTATTTTGCATCTTTAGGAATATTGTGAAGTCCTAGCCCCCAACCTAAACCATTGCGACCTAAAACAATATTGATGGTTTTCCCAACTTTAATCCACTCTCCTTTTTTATCTTTTTCATAACGTTGAAGTTCTCCATCTTTGGTATTCCAGTTTTTAGTAGTTACTTGAATCAGTTGAGTGGTTGAACTTGGAATAGTGATTTTTGTGATTGATGTTGGCTCAATAGGAAGAGATACATCGGTAGCTTGGCATGCTGTAAAAAAAAGAGAGCCTAAAGTAAGTAGAGTTAATGTTTTCATATATGTTATAATCCTTTTTATTTTAATATGAGGAAAAATTTATGGAAAATTTAGGAGTTCTCTCCGTTCTTATCCCACTCTTTATCATCATTATGGCAATTATAACCAAAGATGTGGTTGTCTCTTTACTATCTGGAATATTTTTAGCTGAATTGGTTCTACACAGTTTTCATCCATTAGAAGCAATAGTTGCTCTACTTGATGCCTTTGTAGGACTTTTTGCAGAAGGTTGGATTACCAAAACGGTACTTTTTGTTCTATTGGTAGGGGCAATTATAAAACTCATTACACATGCAGGTGGAGTCGAGGGATTTATTAGCTATCTACATAAAAAACAGAAACGTTTAGACTCTCCAAAAGGGGCATTGCTTTTGGCATATCTGTTAGGAGTCGTTATTTTTATAGAATCTTCTATTACAGCATTGGTAGCAGGTACTGTTGCTAAACCTCTTTGTGATAAAAATGGAGTAAGCCGAGAGAAGTTAGCCTTTGTCTGTGACTCCACTTCTGCTCCTGTCTGTTCTCTTATTCCTTTTAATGCATGGGGTGCTTTGCTTTTAGGTTTAATTGTTACTGCCATTGATTCAAAGGTTATTGAAGGGGAGGGAATCTCTCTTTTAATGGAGTCTATTCTTTTTAACTTCTACTCTTGGTTAATGGTTCTTTTTGTTCTTGTTGTTATTTTGTTTGATATTAATATTGGTTCAATGAAACATGCAAAAGCGTATGTCTCAAAAGAGTTGGTAGAGAAAAAATGTCAAGAGAATGCTTCGCCTTGGATAATGATTCTGCCAATTGTTGTGTTGGTTATTACTGTGCCGTTGGCTCTCTATTATACAGGAGATGGTGACATACTTAAGGGGTCAGGTTCAACCTCAGTCTTTTATGCTGTGATTACTACTTTACTTTTTATCTATATATATTATCTTTTGGCTGGTTATCTTAAGCATAAAGAGTACTTCTCTTCTCTCTATGAGGGTATTTCAGAGATGATTCCTATTGCTCTTATTCTTCTATTAGCATTTTTGATTGGAGATGTTATTAAACTTTTGGGGACAGCAAACTATTTGGCTGAAATAATGAATGGAAATATTCCTCCGATGCTACTTCCCTTGCTTATTTTTATAGTTTCTGCTCTGACCTCTTTTTCAACAGGAACAAGTTGGGGTACTTTTTCTATTATGATGCCGATTGCTTTGGCTCTTGGAGCTACGTTTGATATTTATCTACCTTTAATGATTGGAGCAGTTATTTCAGGTGGAATATTTGGAGACCATGTCTCGCCTATATCGGATACTACCATTATTTCATCAATGGCAAGTGGATGTGACCACATAGAACATGTAAGAACGCAGATGCCTTATGCCTTAATCATTGCAGGAGTGGCTTCGGTACTCTATCTGTTTATGGGATGGATAATGGTGTAGAAGATACCCTTAATGGGTATCTCTGAAAGATTAAAGTTCTATATTAAGTGATTTAAGTGTCTCATAGGTAATACCACCCGTTGCTAATGAGTTGTCTCGTTGGTATTTATCAATGGCTACATGTGTACCTCTTCCGAGTACACCATCAATTTTACCTGGGTCATACTCTTTTGCTTTTAGGGCATTTTGAATTTTTAAGATGACCTCTTTATTCATGTTTGTTTGACATAAAATTCTCTCCCAACTTTGATGAGCATCAGATATTTTCTCTTTTTTAGCTAACATCTTATAAATAGCTTTAATTGGTATTTTTACCTCTTTAGCTTCTTCTACAAGTTTTTTGATTTTCATTACTTTATAGCTTGGGGCGATAACAACTTCTTTGACCGATGCATTGCTATCAAGTATATTTTTTGTAATTTTTCGATGTTGAGCAGGGGTTTCAATTAAACAGATTTGATGACCTGTATACATCCATTTTTTATCAATTGTTGAACCTACTTTCATCCATGAAAATTCAGCTTTTTTATCAAGTACTTTTTTCTCAATAGTTTGTGTTTCAGCAGGAATTGTAATACTTTTATTGGATGCTTCTGCAATAAGTTTCTTAATTTTGATGGTTTTTGTAACAGCAGGGACTTCGACAATCTTAGTGCTTGCAGGAGTTTTTACAACTTTTTTCTTAATAACTTTATATTTTGCAGGAATTTTTACTAAACACATAATCTCTCCTGTTGCACCATTTAGTTTTTGAGCAGGGTTTACCCCTTTTTTCCATACAGTTTTTGCTTTTTCAACCAATATTTTATCTTCTTTATATTCATAGGTAGCAGGAACAGTAATGGTTTTTTTTGAGGCAGGAGTTACTTCGATAGTTTTTTCAACAATCTCATATTTTGCAGGAGTAATTTGATTTTTTGTTCGCTCTTCTTGGATAACAACTTTTTCGCTTATGGTTTTGTATTTTTCATTAACGTAGTACTCTTTAAAACAACTCTTTGGAACAGTGTTTTTTAAATCTACTCCTTTTATTTTTGCAGCTACTAAAATCTCTTTACTAACAGGAGGTGCATTGTGTTTTAAACTGGTATGCCATGAGCGTGTGGTTGGTTTAACTTCAATATTTTTAGTAATTTTCTTATATTGTGCAGGAATGCTTATAAGTTTTTTACTTTGTGGAGTTACTTCGACTTTCTCTTCAATCCACTGATATTTAGCAGGGATAATTGAAATCTTTTCAGATGCTTCTTGAATTAATACTTTCTCTTCAATCGTTTTATATTTAGCAGGAATAACAACTTTAGCATAACACTCTCCTGCTTTTGCATTTGGTGGAACTAAAGATACTTCTGCCTGAATGTATGATATAGGCAGAAGTAGCGTCCATAGAAGTGACGAATAGTTTCTTTTCATTTTTTGTCCTTTAAGTAGTGTAGGTAAAAATCTCTATCGAAATTATTATATACTTAAAGTTGTTAATATTTAATAATATTTTTTTTTGCTTATTTAATTTAAAACTAGATTAATAAATCTTTATAAAAAATATTCATCTACTCATTTCGTAATACCGTTAAAGGGTCGGTTGAAGAAGCTTTTTTGGCAGGATAGAGTGAAGAGGCAAGAACAATAACAAATGCACCTATAATAATAGAGAAAAAATCCGTAGTGGTTAAATCAATAGGAAGATTTGAGAATCCATATACCTCTTTTGGTAAAGAGATAATAGGGAATGTTGTTAGAACCCATATTCCAATAAACCCTAGAGTTGTTCCTACCACAATACCTGAAACACCAATAATTGCACCTAGCCTAAAAAATATACTTTTTATTTCAGCAGAGCTTGCACCCAAAGTTTTCATGAGTGCTACTTCGGCTCTTCGGCTCATCACAGTCATGAGTAACGAAGAGATAATATTGAGAGAAGCAATTAGAATAATCAGTAATAAGACTAAGAA
This sequence comes from uncultured Sulfurovum sp., assembly GCA_964409295.1. GTDB lineage: Bacteria > Campylobacterota > Campylobacteria > Campylobacterales > Sulfurovaceae > UBA1140. The sequence goes on along the minus strand of CAYPCV010000006.1, from coordinate 8,832 downwards.
TAGGGCTTCTTTTTCCATCTCCATTGCTGCAAAGAGTGAAGCATTTTGTTCCCACCACCCTTGTACTCTTAGACCTTTGTCTTGTCCAATTTTTTTGAGAAAAGCATTAATCTTATCTATATCTTTTAGGGCATCTTTTGAATGAATATGAATTCCATCGTAGACACCTTTTGGATATTTTAATATTTTATGAAAAGCTTCATGAGTAGTGTAAAGAATCTTTTCATCGTATTTATTTAAGCCTGAGTCAAAGCTTGCATCAATAATAAAACGTTTTTGAATGGGAATGCTTCCAAATCCAATGGCTTGTTGATTTGAAAAATTTAAAGTAAGTTTCTGACCTTTTTCCATAAATGTTTTTTCTAAAAATGCTTTACCCACAAAGAGTCTGAATTTACTTTGATTGTTTAGTGCATTCTCTTCAGCTTTTTTTAGAACAGGGTTGATTTTCATCTCTTGTTTAAAATCTACACCATAGAGCATAAATCCTTCTATTCCTCTATTGCTTTTAGAAAAAACACCTGTTTGATAAAAAGGGCTAAATTTTAATTGAGGAAACTCTTTGGAAAGTTTTTGAACCAAATCATCATTAGTCATTTGGTAACCAAGAGGAAGAATCGTTAAAGGATAATTCATAACAAAAAGGCTTTTTTGCCACTCTTTTTGTGTTCCATGCATCATTCCCATGGCAAGCATGAGTACCATAACCCCTGTTACAATTCCAAAAAAAGCAAGCAGAGAAGAGATAAAGATAAACGGATTATCCTTATCATATTTAAGATAATGTTTAATTATCTTGTTTATAAAGGTCTTGTTTTTAGGCGTTGCCATTATGCCAGTAGCCCTTTTTTGGGTCCACTTATACCACAGCATTGTTTGTATTTTTTACCCGAACCACAAGGACAAGGGTCATTTCGTTTTGCTTTCTTCTCTATCGTCTGAGCTTTACCTTCTTCAAAATCTGCTTCAACCACTTCATTAGTTTTTGCATGCTCTAAATCAGCTTCTAACTCATCACGCATTGCCTCCATTTTTGCACGTTCTTGCTCTGGGTCTTCAAAGTTAAACTGCACTAAAGTTAGAACTTTAATCGCTTCGTATTTAATACGGTCAACCAGTTGCATAAAGAGATTATAACTATCTTTTTTGTACTCAGTTAATGGGTCTTTTTGATTGTATCCTCTTAGTCCGATACCTGTTTTTAGTACGTCCATTTCATAAAGGTGGTCACGCCATTGAGGGTCAAGTACCTGTAGGTATAAGATTCGTTGAACTTCACTTCGTTGCTCATCTGTCAATGGTTCCATTTTTGTTTCATAGGTATCGGTTAATGTAGAGAGAAGAAGCTCTTGTAGGGCATCGTAATCATTGCCTTTTAGAATCTCTTTTTCAATTTTAATATTTACCTCTTCTTGAAGCATTTCTGAAAGTTTATCCAAATTGAAATCTTCTTCTGATGCTCCATCAAAAATATCGCATTCAGCTAAGAGATAATCCACATATGCTATTCTATTTTCTGAAATTTTAGAATCAATATCAAAGTTCTCATCCAAAAGCTGATTTCTAAAGTTGTAGATAACCTTTCTTTGTTCACTTGCAATATCATCATATTCCAAAATATGTTTTCGTGACTCATAGTGCATGTTTTCCACTTTTTTCTGAGCTTTTTCAACTGAACGTGTTACAATTTTAGAGTCAATGTACTCTCCCTCTTCAACGCCAAGTTTGTTCATAATATTACGAATTTTCTCTCCACCAAAAATACGCAATAGATTGTCATCAAGACTTAAATAGAATTGAGAAATCCCTGCATCTCCTTGACGACCAGAACGACCACGAAGTTGATTATCAATACGACGACTCTCGTGACGCTCTGTACCTAGAATATAGAGACCACCAAGCTCTTTAATCTCATCGGTAATTTTAATATCAACCCCACGTCCAGCCATGTTGGTTGCAACTGTAACAGCACCTTTTTTACCTGCTTCCATAATGATTTGTGCTTCATTTGCATGGTTTTTAGCATTTAGAGTATTGTGTGGAATTTTAGCTTTTTTTAACCGTTCATGAACCAGCTCAGACTTTTCGATAGAAGCTGTACCAATCAGTACAGGTTGACCTTTTTCATAAAGCTCTTGAACTTTTTTAGCCACAGCATCGAGTTTTTCACGCTCTGTATTGTAGATAAGGTCGTTTAAATCTTTTCTTCCAATAGGTAAATTGGTAGGAATAGATAAAACCTCTAAGTTATAGATTTCTGCAAACTCTGTTGCCTCTGTTTGTGCTGTCCCTGTCATTCCTGCAAGTTTTTCATAGAGTCTAAAGTAGTTCTGATAGGTAATTTCTGCTAAAGTTTGAGACTCCTCTTTAACCTCTACACCCTCTTTTGCTTCAATGGCTTGATGCAATCCTTCTGAAAAACGACGACCTTCACTTAGACGACCTGTAAACTCATCAACAATAACAATTTCGCCATTTTGGTTAACATAGTCAACATCTTTTACAAAAATATATTGAGCTTTCATCGCTTGGTCTAGGTGGTGTGAAAGCGAAGCATTCTCTAAAGAGTAGAGATTTTCTACTTCAAATAAATCTTGTGCTTTCTCTAGCCCACGTTCGGTCATGATAACTTGTCTGTTTTTTTCATCTACATAAAAATCAAACTCTAAAACAGGTTCATCTTCGCCAGGTTTAAGCTCTGGTTTTTCGCCTTGTTCCATCTGTAAAGCAATCTCATTAGCCTTTACATAATGGTTATGGTCACGTTGAACAGGACCCGAGATAATCAATGGTGTTCTTGCTTCATCAATTAAGATAGAATCCACTTCATCAACAATAGCATAAAAGTGTTCTCGTTGAACTTTCTCTTCGGCACGAGTTTTCATGTTATCACGAAGATAATCAAACCCATACTCATTGTTTGTTCCATATGTAATGTCACAATCGTATTGAGCTTTTTTGGTTGCTTCGTCATAAATTTCATCGGTCAGACAACCTACGCTGTAACCCAAGAAGTTATACAAAATACCCATCTCTTCGGAGTCTCTTTTTGCAAGGTAATCATTGACTGTAACAATATGAACACCTCTTCCTAACATTGCGTTTAGAACAACAGCCAAGGTAGCAACAAGTGTTTTTCCCTCTCCTGTTTTCATTTCAGCAATGGAGTTTTCATGAAGTACCATACCACCCACAAGTTGTACATCGAAATGACGCATTTTAAGAACACGTTTCGATGCCTCTCTTGTGATGGCAAAGGAGTCATCTAAAACCTCATCTAATGTTTTTTCTTCATTTTTAACAGCTGTTTTTAATTCGTTAAACGCTGTTTTTAGCTCTTCATCAGAGAGCTTTTCGTATTGGTCTTCTAGTTTATTAATTTTTGTTGCTCTTTTTAAATAACTTTTTACAATTCTGTCATTTTTAGAACCAAATATCATCTTTAGCATTATAGTTATAACCTAGTATTAAAATTCTTATCATTTTATCTAAAATTTGATTAGTGAGCTATTAATTGCTATTCCTAACCTAAAAGTTTTCTAAAACCAATAGGGCATCTCTGTAAATTGGCTCGTCAATAAAACCATACTTCTTGTCCATAAAGCCATTTTCATGATTTTTGGCAGAAGCTTCAAAAACACGTTTAATATGTTTGGCTCGGAGAAAGGCTTTATTATTTACCAAAAAAACTTCATTGGCAATTTCTACTTGAAGTGGTCCCATACATGCTTTGGTTGTAAAGCCCATCTCTTTTTCTAGCATACACCATTTTCTAAATCCCTCTGTATCATTGTACTCTTGAAACATAAATGAGATAGGATTTAGCCCTGCTATTCGTGCATCAACTAAAAATTTACTAAGAATATAGTGAATGGTTGGGTTGTCTGGTTTTACAAGTGATTGAGGAAGTCCCAAAGATGTCAATAAATCTAAAATCCCAATATTGGCAGTGGTAAATCGTTGAATCCCCCCAAAGGTTGCCAAGGCATTAAAAGCCTCTTTTGTCTCTAACGAAATATGAATCTCTTTTTCACAGCTAAGTAATTTATCTATCTCTAAAATCTCCTCTTTTGTTTTTACTTTCGCCACTCGAACAGCATCAAATGTAAAATTATTTAAAAATGCTATCTCTTCACGACCACCTTCATCTAGGGGGTTTGTTCGTACAATAATAAACGAATTAGACGTTTTAAGATGAGACAAGAAGAGAGCAATATTAAACAGAGCCTCTTTTTTACGGCTAGGAGCAATGGCATCTTCTAAATTTAGAGTAATCATGTCACTTTCTAAAGCATCAATTCTATTTAAATGTTTAAGCTTTAAAGGATTGAGCATCATGTTTGAGCGAAACTTTTTTAGAGGGCAGGGTGCTTTTGTTTTATCGCCTAGATGTTCTAATCGCTCCTCTACAGATAATTTTTCTATAAACGTTGTATCTTCAAATATCATCTCTCTTCTCCTCTAGCTAATTAGTTTTTTTATCGTTTATATCTTTTCCACTTTCCACTCTTGGTTCTCTGTGCCTCGTACTTTTTTATGGAAACTTTGCAGTTTTGTTCCATTGGTAGTTTTTTTATATTTTATATCAAGAACTGTTAACGCATCTCTATTTTGAAGAAAAAGGTAAGGAGTCTCTTTAGATGCTTCAATACTCCACTCTTGATGGTCATTTTTAGTTCTTCTTTTTTTATTTATAATAATATTCGCACCATCATTGCTGTTTGCATTTTCTATCTCAATAACGCGTCCTGTAGAGAAGTTTTCAATAAAAAAATATGCTTTTTGTCTGTTTGGTTTATTTAATAGCCACTGTTGTCGAGGATTACTCTTATCGCTTTTTTCAATAATAACTTCGTCATCATCATTATAGCTTATTGCCATCTCTTCGTTGCCAAGCTTAGAGATAAACATAACTTTTTCACTGCCATCTTCTATTATCTCTTCAATCTCCTCTTTTTGCTTCTTTTTCTGTTGTCGTTTATAAAAGACAAAAAGAGTTAATAAAAAGAGAAGTGCTTCGCCTAGAGGTTTAAAAAACTTATCAAATACAGATTCATATTTATCTGCAAGTTCATCTTTTGTCTCTGAAAAAGTTTTCTCTTGTTCTTCTTCTTTTACAGCTCCAAGTTGTTTAATTTTTTTGTAGTCAGAGACATAAAGGTTATCATCGCCTTGTAACTCTTTGATTAATTGATTTCTTCTCTTCTCCCACGGACTCACAGGGTCTAAATTGTTCCAAGCAATAAACATTTTTTCTTGTTGAGAAGAGAGTCTTAGTCCATAACGGTCACACATATAAAAATAGGTTCGTGCAATATCTCCATAGATAGATTTTGATGGTTCAGCATCTCTATCTGAAAAAGAAATCTCCATATCAACGTTTCCATAAACTCGTTTTTCGCCCTCTATCATTGCATATTTAAAGTTGCTTCGGTCTCCATTTATCTCGCCAATAGCAGGAACAAGGTTGTGCATGTCAGCTTCCATTTTCTTAAATTTGCTATTTGTCTGCCGACAGGTCATACGCCCACCATTTTGCCAACAATGCAACTGATGCCCAAAGTGCCAAGCAGGAACAACATGTTCCCACTCGATACGCTCTGAACGATTTTTATTTTTACGGTATTTAAATCCACAAGTTTTAGGCAAAGGAATTAGTTTTTTATTCTTGACTCTATAGTCACAGTTCGAGTAAAAAGCTTTTTGATGAGTAGGATAAACTTTGGTAGCAAGAAGCCGTTTTGATTTTCCAAAAGAGAAGGCAGAGCTTTTTGCTCCAAAAACTTCATCATCAATAGTCGCAACATCTTCATCTAATAAATCGCCATCTTGTTCCATGTAATACTCATGACCATCCACAATAATTTTTTTAAGAAGCTCTCCTTGTTCAGAGCTAAAGAAAGCATTTAAATCATTGGCTGAAAAAAAGTTTTGAGGTTCATAATTCTCATAAGTATTTTGAGCAAAGAGCAGGGGGGTAATAACCGTTAGTATCAGTAGAAGTTTTTTCATTTTGGGTTCTTGTTTTTTGAAAGTATAGCTAAGTTTTTTTGATTTATATGCTACTCAAAAAATCTTTAGCTAAGGTTGCGAATTAACTACTACTATTTCGTTCGTAATTCAACAATCTTAGGATGTTCTAATTTGACTAATGTTCCTTCTCGACCAATACTGATTTTGTCTTTTATAGAGACAGGAGTTCTTACTCCTTTTTCTATTTTTGAACCATTAACAAATGTTCCATTGGCACTTCGGTCTTCAAGAAAGTATTGCTCATCTACAACATTAATAACTAGATGGATACGAGAAAGGGTTTTGTCATTAGGAAAGACAATATCATTTCCATGTTCAGGTTTACTACTACGTCCAATCTGTACAAAATTATTAGCATGAGGAATAATCTCTTGGTTTTCATCTTCTAATTCAAGAGGTTTCTCAATGGCTTTTGACATAAGTGTTAAGATAGTTTCAATGTTGAATGTTTTTAGGTTTGTTATTTCTCTATGAAAATGGGTCAAGGCTATCTGTCCATTCTCTTCTTTGATTTTTAGCATCAAGAGAAGAAGTGTTTTTAGCTTTTTAAGAGTTATCTCTTCTCGTGCCATATAGGCAAAGGCACTAGCTGTTGAAGCAGAAATGAGTCGATGGCGTATTGCCATCTCATTTAAATAGTTGGCAACATTACCTAAAGTTTCATAGTTTTTATTTTCCATTAAGTGCCTTTTACTCCCCATACTTAAAAATAATGATACTTAAATTATCTTTAGCTCCTCTTTTATAAACCAGTTTCTTTATTCTATTAATAACATTCTCTAAATTATTTTTTTCCTGCTTGACTATTTCTAACAACTCTTGTGCATGTGTTAAATCACTCACTCCATCTGAACATAAAATAAAAATATCTTCTTTTTTTAAGTCAATGTAATTAATCTCTAAAGGCATCACTTTAAAATTCCCAATGGCTTTGGTAATACTATTTCTATTAATTTTTGAGAGTTCATCTTCGCTGTACTTCCCACTCTGTTTCATCTGTTCATACTTCGAGTGGTCAGTGGTTAATTTTTCTATTTTTGAATTTCTAATTCTGTATGCTCGTGAATCTCCTAAATGAAAAAGTGCCATCTGCTCTTCACTTTTTAACTTATATAGTCCAACTACGGTTGTACCAATTTGACCAGAGAGAACTCTCTCTTTAGCATAGGTTTTAATTTTATTTGTAGAGGTCTCTATGACTCTATTTAGGGTAGTTTCTAATTGAACCTTTTTTTCAAAATCATCACTGTAGGCAATAGTTGCATCTTCATCTTCATCATTGAAGTATGGTACGGTTTCATCGGCATCCTCTTCATTACAATAGCTAATGGTTGAATCCTCATCAGCACAGAGTATCTGTTTAAAGCTTTCCACAACTATTCGACTAGCAATTTCTCCTTTATCATGTCCACCCATCCCATCGGCTACTACAAATAGATGGCATGCTTCGGCTACTAAAAGGGCATCTTCGTTAATATTTCTTTTTAATCCTGCATCGGTTAAATACGCTGTTTTATACATTGTTTTCCTTTATTCTACAATTATATTTTCTTCTATTTCTATACTTACACCACTCGCATCATTTGCAGTATAAATATGATATGCACCATTTGGGTCGGAATATATTGTTCCATCTGTACTAAATTCTGAAGCATCAATATAAACTCTCTCTACGCTATTATTGTCATTATCATTGTTATTAATTACTAAAGTATTACTTCCATCAGTAATATCAAGTACATCCTTTACTGTAATTCTATCTATTTCACTTCCAAAATTTGTATCACTACTCTCATTATTACTGTTTAATATAATGACTTCTATATCATGAATAGCACTTAAATCAATACTGGTGCCTGCTGTAATATTTAAGGTGTCATATCCGTCTAGGGCATCATATAACTCATTTGTTGCATATGTATAGGTATCATCTGTTGTCTCTCCAATATGAATTGTACGCCCATCTACACTATCAACTAATGCTTGAAGTTCAGTTAAATCATTACTATAAATACCATCTCCATCTGCGATAAAATTTTCATCAATACGGTAGTTAATATACTCCTCTTCATCACTAGAGTACCCATTATCAGTAGCAATGATACCTAATGTCTCTAGTCCAAGGCTATTAATTCCTCTACTTGAATCTCCATCTGACTGATTTAATACATACAATGCATCAACAACCTCTTGAATAGAATTTGTTTCATCAGCTGAAACATCATTGTCATATAGAACAGCATTTACAGCTTCAAGGGTTGGCTCATCTCCCCCTCCATCTATACCAATAACCCCAATATTGCTTAGGTCTGTTAGTGTAACACCTGTGCTGTTTCCATATTTAACTTCATCCAAGGCATTTAAACTGTCTCCTATACGTTGTAAATTTTCAAGTGGTAAGTTTCCTAAATCCAAAGAGTTTACATTTCCTAAGGCAATATTTAATTCATTTGCATCAGGAGTAGAGAGGTTATTTAACCCTATAAATTGCCACTCATCTTGTGTAATATCACTAGCTAAACTATCTCCATCTTTTTCATTTATCTTAATTAGTATATCAACAATCTCTTGAATGGAATTTGTTTCATCAGCCGAAACATCATTGTCATATAGAACAGCATTTACAGCTTCAAGGGTTGGCTCATCTCCCCCTCCATCTATACCAATAACCCCAATATTACTTAGGTCTGTTAGTGTAACACCTGTGCTGTTTCCATATTTAACTTCATCCAAGGCATTTAAACTGTCTCCTATACGTTGTAAATTTTCAAGTGGTAAGTTTCCTAAATCCAAAGAGTT
>CAYPCV010000005.1:0-18493 GCA_964409295.1 uncultured Sulfurovum sp. | reverse complement strand
TATTTCGCAATAAAGTCAAGTTGTGTTCCAAGGTTTTACCAAACCCTATCCCAACATCTAAAATAATATCCTCTCTCTTCATCCCCAACGCTTCACATTTAGCTATTCGCTCTTCAAAAAATTCAGAAACCTCTACCATTACATCCTCATAAATAGGATTCTTCTGCATTGTTTGTGGTGTTCCCTGCATGTGCATAATACAAAGTTTCGCATTATACTTCACAGCCAATTTCACAACCTCATCATCAGAAGCCCCTGTAATATCATTAACAAAATTAAAGCCACTATTCAAAGCATACTCAATAACAGCAGGAGTATAAGAGTCAATCGAGAAAGAGACTTGTTCATAAAGTTTTTCAGCTTTTATCACATCACAAATTGGTTTTATTCGTTCCAACTCTATCTCTTCTGCAACATTATCAGCGTTAGGGCGACTAGAAACAGCCCCAATATCAATAATATCAGCCCCATCCTCTATCATCTGCTTAACTTGAACTATCGCATCATCTTTCATAAACCGAGAACCCGAAAAAAAACTATCATCATTAGCATTAAGAATTCCCATTATCTTAACTTTATGCTCTTTTACTTTCAAAAACTCTTGCAACTCCAAAGCCAATTTTTTAAGCCCAAATGGTTGAGCTAACTCTTTTTTAGACAATATCTCAATATGTTTTCGTGTCCCTATCAAAAGGCAATCATAAACCTCTTTTTCAGACAAAATAACCCCCGAAGGAGTAGCCAACTCAGCCCCAATACTAAGAGCATCTTGTTTTAATATATTCACAGCAGGAGTTTTTAAATCTTTTATATAAAAAGTTAATAGCTCCATCTTCTTTGCCATTATAGAGACTCCTCCACCATGCACTTTTAGGGTTTTTAGGAACTGTTTTTTGTTTTTTGGGGTTGAGATTTGGTAGATGTTCATTTTTTTCCTCTACTTGTATTAAAAAATAGAGACTTTAGCCACTCTTTATAATTTGCCATAGCCGAGAAGCTATGACCTAATTCTGAAATAATGTGACCTTTTTGCATCTAAAATTATCAAAGTGAAGTCTCTGATTAATTATAGCAAAAAGGGAAATAAAATAAAGAATTTTATATTAATTACACGCTAGCCCAAAAGTAGTATGAATATTAAATTTTCTCTCATTAGTTGCAATAGAATCTCCATTCGCATTATACGATACTGCTTTTATTTTATAAAGTTTATCACAAGTTAAACCTGTAACATTTGTATAAACATAAGGATGTACATTCTCATCATTCGCTCCAACTATAGATGTATTAATATCTCCAATACTTTTAAATCCTATTTCATTAGTTGAGGAATCTAAAAGATTAATACGAACCGAAGTTTTATCAATAGCTGTTACTCCAATATTAGAACCTGGTGTAACGGGTACATCACCTAGAGGAAGACATTCCTGACCGAAGGTACTCTTAAGATTAAACTTTCTTTCATTAGTAAATGATGAATTTCCATCTGCATTATAAGCCAATGCTTTAATTGTATAGGTTTTATCACAAGTTAAGCCAGTTATATCATGATAGACATAAGCATCTACATTTGCATCATTACTCCCTGAAATAGATTCATTAATGTCCCCTACAATCTCAAATCCCTGTTCATTATCTGAATTATCTAAAAAATTAATGCGAACTGTAGTTTCATTAATATCTGTTACTCCAATATACGCTCCTGGTGCAGTTGGTGCAGCCGCTTCTGCAAATGTAGTAAGTACTCCAAGTACCAATAATGAGCTAATTGTTTGTTTCTTTGTTTTTCCAAACATAATATTTCCTTTTTTAATATGTCATTTAACTTATATAAGTTAAATATACATTTGTTATTAAAATAAAATTTCTATTTTAATAAGGAAGTATACATTTATTATTCTTAATTAAAAAGTATTTTTATATATTTTTTTTAAAAGAAATTGATTATTAATTATTATTTATTAATTAATTTCATGTATATTTTTTAATATTTAAGAATTGAAAATTGTATAAATAAAAGAATAAAAAGACTATCCTAATATTTAAGAGGATAGTATCTTGAAGAGGATAGTTAAAATATTATTTAAGAATATTTTTTGCTCAAATTTTTCTAATGAAAAAACCTAACCCTTAATAGTACCATTATCATCATCCATTGATAAATCCTGTATTCCACCTTCTGTACAGCCGTCATGAGGTTTGCTAGAACCTTCAATAATAGGTTTACCATCGGCTCCCCATGTAACTTTAGCTCCTTGTGCATACATAAATAACGAGAGTAAGATTGCTAGTATTTGTACTATTTTCATAATAAATTCCTTGTTTTATAATAAAAAAGATTATAAAGATAAAATGTGTCATAAAGATGTCTATTTCTTTTTTTTTCAAAGAAAATTAATAAAAATTATAAGAAACTCTAATTAGTTACACTCTTTTACTATAAATCATTTTTCCTAAAATTTTATACAAAGTCAGTTCTGCACTTAATAAATCACGACCAAAGACCATAACCCCATCTTCATGCCCTGTCATAACAAATTTTGAATTACTCAATGGATTTATCTTATTAAACAGCCTATTAACCTCATCAATCATCTCTGTAGAGCCATATTCAACATTATCAGTGGCTAAATAATCATGCTCCAACATAAATTGCCATACTTTTGAAAGTCAAAGTTGTATTTAATAACCCCATCAATCATATTAAATCCTCAAACATTTCAGAAATGGCTTCAATGTTGGCATCACAAAGCCATCATTCTGTCAACAAACCCGTAATCAATCGTGCAGGCGTGACATCAAAACTGTAATTTAGTGCAGGGGATTCTCTCTGAATAATTTGAAACTCTTCAAGCTCTCCACGCTTATTTAAACCTCGCATCCGTTTAACCTCGTCTTCACTACGAATCTCGATAGGAATATCTCGAATACCATCCAATGTTTCAAAATCAAAGGTAGAAGCAGGTTACCTATTGTTTTGATAAAAAACACCATATGAACTAAAGACTTAGTTAGTATTGAAATGGGCTAGGGATGCAGATAGGTTTCATTACCATCAACAAAGTAAATTAAGTCAAATAATGTTGACAACTCCACCCCTTAAAAAGAGGTGGAGTTGTCAAGACTCTTTGATATTGGCTACAGCATTGGAAAATGGTTGTGATATTGTATATAGTGAGGATATGCAACATAATCATATTTTGGAGAATAGGTTGATTTGGGTTGTTATTTCCTATGCGTCACACCTTAGACTGGTGTGACGAGTAAAATATAGCTATAGTCAATACGATAGAAGATGACTATAAACAGGTTGAGGTGGCTAAATATTTGGGTATTAGTGATTCGGCTGTTTTTAGCTGTGAGTGGGAAAAGTGGCGATTCATGACATGGTACTTAGCATTTACTCCACATTAAAATCAAAATATTTACTACGATATGGCTCATTTTTCAAAGTAAAATGCCACCACTCTTGGGCATAAGAGTTAAAACCATATTGAAGCATAATATTATGTAGCAACATTCGGTTGGCTCGCTCTTGAGGTGTGATATTTTTATAGGTAACCCAAGAGGCTTTTCCAAAAAAATCAAAAGAGCTTCCCATCTCTAGTTCGGTTTTAGTTTGTAAATCTATAATTGTTAAATCAACAGTACTTCCACGGCTATGACCCGACTTTTTGGCAATATATCCCTCTTTAAAAAGATTTTTTTTCTCTACGGTTGGGTAGTACTTATTTTGCATTAGAGTATCGTTTAAATCCAATCCCCATCTCACAAAATGGTCAACACCCTTTTGAGGTCGATAAGAATCAAAAATTTTTAAACCCAATCCAAAAGGTTTTAGAGCATTTTGAACCTTTTGAAGTGATTTAATTGCAAGATTTGAAAGAATTGCTTTAGGAGCTAAATAGCCATCTATAGGTTGACCAATAAAGTTATTTGAACTGTAATATCGTATATCTAACTCAACGGTTGGAATGACCTCTTTTACAGAACTAAAACCTTTTGGTAGCTCTTTTGCATCTAAATTTATTAACATTAATACAATTATCCATACTATTTTTTTCATTTTTAAAACCTAAATTTTCCTGCATATAAGGTCAATCCGTACCCTACACTAGCGAAAACATCTGTATGAAATATTTTCTCTTCGGAAAAGTAGTTAGAGTAAATCTTTTTTACACTTGGAACAAGTGTTGAACCACCCGTTAAAAAGACTTTGTCTATTTGGTCTACCGTAACATTGGCTTGTTTTAGAGCTTCATTTAATGCCTCTTCTATCTTTTGAATATATGGAGTAATAGAGGTTTCAAACTCATTGAGTGTCAAATCCAGAGCAAAAGGAGAGTAGAACATTTTCATATCCAAGCAAGCTTTGTCAGCCGAAGAGAGTGTGACTTTAGAGTTGACAATTTCATTTGCAAAATCAAAATAGAGATTATCAGTAATCAGTTCATGCAAGCGTTCTATCTTCTCTTTTTCATACGCCATCATCATCAGTTTATCAATACGGTTCAATACTTTTCGGTCAAACATACGTTGAAATAGATGCCATTCAGACAAATCAAAATAGAGTTCATACGGAACTTCCATCTCTTTACCCATGCTTTTATAGATTGTTCCTTGACCCAAATGAGGAGCAATAAACTCTTTGATAATCGAAGAGTCAAAACTATTTCCACCAACATAAACCCCATGGTTAGAGAGTATATCCTCTTTTCTATCCACTTTATGACGGCTCTCTCCACCTACTTTGATAACTGAATAATCGGTTGTTCCACCACCAATATCAGCAACCAAAATCAGCTCTTCTTTATCAATCTTATCTTCATACGACAAAGCTGCGGCAATGGGTTCGTACTGAAAGACAATATTTTTAAAACCTGCTTTTTTTCCTGCACTCTCTAGTCTATTTTGAGCCTCTTTGTCCAAAACATCTGAATCATCATTGAAGCGTACAGGTCGTCCCAATACCAAGTTCTTAATAGATTCCCCTGCTTGTTTATCCATTTTTTGTTTAAAACGTCGCAGAATAATCGAGATTAAATCATCCAAATAGTAACTGTCTGTTCCCAACACAGTTTCAATGTTCTCTTTATGACCTAAAAAAGATTTCAAAGATTGTAAATAACGACCTTCTGAATCCATCTCTAATTGAGCTAAAACATCGTCTCCTACATAAAAACCTCTCTCTTCAAAAGAGTAAAACAGCACACTTCGCGTCTCGGTACTCTGATGACCTAGCTGAAGCATTTTTACTTTATTATCAAAACTAATTCCAGCAACAGAGTTGGTTGTTCCAAAATCAATAGCAGAGCTTATCATCAATAGTAATCCTTAGATAAAATTTCAATAGGTATTTTAACTAAAATGACCGTTAATAGAGCTTTCCATTCACATCTATGTAGGTCAAATAGACCCTCAAATCAAACTCAAACTGATGATACGAGGGTTCAATATAGGTACAAAATTTATAAAATGCCTTATTATGCTCTTTCTCTTTGAAATGAGCCAACTCATGCACCACAATCATTCGTAAAAATTCTTCAGGCATATTTTTAAACACTGTACCTACCCGTATCTCATTTTTAGCCTTCAATTTTCCACCTTGAACCCTAGACACAAACGTATGCGTCCCCAAAGCGTTATTAATCACATTTATCTTCCCATCATAAAGTACTTTTGAAAGAGTAAATTTTTTAAGGTATTGATTTTTCAATTCAGAGGTATACTCATACAGAGCCTTATCCGTTTGATAGGTATGTTTCACAGGATATTTATTTAAAAGATACAAAGAGAGCTTATCTTTTTCAAGAAGCTCTCTTATTTGAGTCTGTAAGTGTGTTGGGTAGTGATTTAAGTATTTTAGGGTCATTTGTGTCTTTTTTGGGTTTATTTTAGCGTAAAGGAGGATAAGTCCTACTTCAACTCCCCCCAACTATCCCCCACGCTAACTGAACAGACCAATGGAACATCTAGTTTCATAATGTTCTCCATCATCTCTTTTAGTTTTGGTGCAACCTCATCAACAATCTCTTCTTTGATTTCAAAAATAAGTTCATCGTGTATTTGTAACAGCATCGTTCCATCTATTTTATTTTCAGTTAAATATGCCTCTATCTCTAACATAGAGAGCTTGATTAAATCGGCTGCTGAACCTTGGAAAAGAGCATTGATTGACTCTCGCATAAAGGAGGCTTTTTGCATTCCTGTAGCATTTTCATAGTCAAAAAATCTTCTTCGCTCTAAAATAGTTTCAACGTAACCTATACTTTTAACATCATCTTGAATTTTGGCTAAAAAGCTTTGCACGGTTGGGAAGCTTTCAAAATAGTTTGTAATTATCTCTTTTGCCTCTTTGCTTGTTATCTTTAACTCATCAGAGAGTTTTTTTGCTCCCATTCCGTATAAAATTCCAAAGTTAACCGATTTAGCATGATTTCTTTTGGCTTGGGCTTCCTCTTCTCCAAAGAGTTTAATGGCTGTGGCCGTATGAATGTCTACTCCATTGTTAAATGCTTCTAACAAAGCACTGTCTTTAGAAAAATGAGCCAATAATCTGAGTTCTATTTGAGAGTAGTCAATACTTAATAATTTATAGCCCTCTTTTGCTATAAACGCTTCACGAACACTTCTTCCTAGCTCTGAACGTACAGGAATATTTTGTAAATTTGGGTCTTTTGAGCTTAATCGTCCTGTGGCTGTTCCTGTCTGAATAAACGATGTATAGACACGACTCTTTTCATCTTGTTGAGCTAATTTCAAAAGGGGTTCAGCATAAGTAGAGAGGATTTTTTGAACCGTTCTGTATTCTAAAATTTTAGGAATTACTTCATGCTCATCAATAAGAGAGTTTAATACTTTTTCATTGGTACTGTAGCCTGTTTTGGTCTTCTTTCCACCTTTTAAGCCCAAATGAGAAAAGAGTATATTTCCTAGTTGTTGCGTAGACTTAATATTAAACTCACTCTGACTTAAACTATAAATCTCTTTCGTTAAGTCTTGAAGTTGACTACTTAGTGTCTCTTTTAATGTTTCAAGTTTTGAAATATCAAGTTTAATCCCTCGTTGTTCCATCGCAATTAATAGATTAATAAATGGATATTCAACTTCCAAAGCTTCTTTTTTAAGATGATTTAACGAAGCCAAATCTAAGGCTTTATCTAATGCATGATAGAGCATAAAAGTCATCCATGCATCTTCACTGGCATAGAGGGTGGCTGATTCTATATCTACATTGGCAAAGGTTTCGCCTTTTTTAACCATCTTTTTAAAGGGTTTCATCTCATAATCAAAAAATTTCTTAGCCAAAGAGTCTAAGCCTACTTTACTCCCTGCATTTAACAACCATGCCATAATCATTGTGTCAGCAAAAGGTGTTATCTTTTCTATATTATGCTGAAAATAGAGTAAAGAGAGGTCAAATTTTAGATTTTGACCAATCACTTTTGCTTTTAATAATATCTTTATAGCACTTAATGCATCTTCTAATTTTAGTTGCTCAGTTACTCCTAGATAAAAATGATTAATCGGCACATAATAGGCTTTTTTATCATCTAAAGCAAAAGAGAAACCAACTATTTTATCTTTTTTAGTATCTAAGCCCATCGTTTCAGTATCAAA
Organism: uncultured Sulfurovum sp.; assembly: GCA_964409295.1. Taxonomy (GTDB): domain Bacteria; phylum Campylobacterota; class Campylobacteria; order Campylobacterales; family Sulfurovaceae; genus UBA1140. The sequence continues at coordinate 10,873 of CAYPCV010000005.1, read as the reverse complement.
AGCTACTAAAGTATTGGGAGTAATGGTATTAACAACTTCAAATAGTTTCTCTTTTGTATCTAGGGTAATGGCTTCAAAAGTTAAAGCCTCTTCAGCATTCTCTTCAGCTTCGCTCATGTCTGAAAAATCTACCCCTATCTTTGCTTTTTTAAGGGCTTGTCTCATCTCATAACGTTCAAAATCATCTATCAAACAGGTTAAGTAGTTTTTATCTTCAAAGGCAAAACTCTCTAAATCAAAATCTTTAAAGACATCTTGCTTCATGGTTACCAACTCTCGTGACATAAAAGCGTTCTCTTTGCTATCTAAAAGCTTTTTTTGAATGTTGGCTGTTCCACAATTTTCTATATCATCATAAATAGCTTCTAGCGTAAAATATCTGTTTATTAGTTTACTTGCCCCTACTTTTCCTATTCCTTTAACCCCTGGAATATTGTCTGAACTGTCTCCGATAATGGCTTGAAAATTTATAAAATCTTTTGGGTAGACTCCAAATTTTTCAAAACACTCTTGCCCTGTTATCTCTTTTCGTTTTACAGAGTCGTACATGACCACTTTACCATCTTCTATCATTTGGTATAAATCTTTATCATGAGAGACAATTCGTACATTTAAGCCCTGCTCTTTTCCATATCTAGCCAAAGTTGCAATAATATCATCTGCTTCAAATCCCTCTTTTGCCAAATGAGCAAAACCCATCTCGCGTATCCAATCAATAGCAATAGGAAGTTGCTTAACCAAATCTTCGGGTGGAGCATCTCTATTGGCTTTATAGTCAGGATAAATTTCATTTCTAAATGTATCCCCTTTTGAGTCTAAAGCAAATACAATATAATCTGTGTTATGGTCACGACGTAAACCATCGACTAAATTGATAAAACCTGTCAGTAATCCTGTCGGAAAACCATCTGAATTTTTAAGGGGAGGAAGTGCAAAATATGAACGAAAAAAGAAACCAAAGGTGTCTATAATAGTAAGTGTTTTCAAAAGTGTACCTAGTTTTTAATGTTTGGGATTCTATCTAATTCTCTGTTACAACTTAATTTAATCAAAAACTTAATATAATTTTAATAAAAAATATTAATTTTAATTATTATTAATAGAAAAGAGCTTTTATGTCTAATTTATATGACCCTTATCGTAATGCCGTACGACAAACTCTACAAGATAAAGCCAATGAAAAACGAAAAAAACTTTTTATTGAAAAAACCAATAAAGATAAAGCTAAAAAGTTTTTACAAAAAAAGATATATTTAAGTGACTTTATTAATTTACCTGAAGGTTTAGCCAATGGTATATTTTTTGGGCTTTTTATTACTATTCCCTATCTTCTTGGTATTATTTTTATATTTACAATCCTTGCAAAAGCAAATTTCTATACCTATGAAAAAATGGAAACATCTTTTGCCTTTTCATGGGTTATTGGTTATGAATTTTTAGCAGGTTTTTTACTTTTAATGATTTTAAAAAGTTCTATGCGTTTTAGATAATATTGAGTATTTTTTCAACTTTTTCAACAGGATTATTATCTCTATAAATAGGACGACCAATCACAGGGAAATCAACCCCCTCTTCTTTTGCTAGCTCCAAGGTTGCAACTCTCTGTTGGTCTCCTGCATCTTCTCCAAAAGGTCGAATACCTGGACAAAGGGTTAAAAACTTTTTAGATGTTGCATTTTTAATAGCACGACTCTCAAAAGTACTACATACCACCCCATCTAAACCATTCTCATAACTCATTTTGGCAAACTGTTCTGCTTTCTCATTAATACTCTTTTCATAAATAACAGAAAAGTTCTCTTCATCAAAAGATGTCAATGCTGTTACGGCTAAAACCAAAGGGCGTTTTTCATAAGTAGAGAGCCTCTGCATTACTGTTTTCATCGCAACAGCTCCTGCTGAAGCATGAATATTAAACATATCTACTCCAAGCTTTGCTATCTCTTCCGAGGCATCAGCCATAGTATTAGGAATATCGTAAAGTTTTAAATCTAAAAATATTTTAAAATCAGGATTTATCTCTTTCAATGCTTCTATAAAAGGTTTTCCATCTCGTATATAGGCTCTAAAACCTACCTTCATCCATATATTGTAATCTTTTAGTGACTTTGCTAATGCTAAGTTTTCTTCTGCTGATGGTAAATCCAATGCTACACATAATTCCATGTAATACTCTCTTTAATTAAAATGGCTATAATTCTAGCGAAAATATACATAATAAGGACTAACATGTCAAAAAGATATGACGTATCACAAGAGATAATGGACACATACAACTTCGCAAAGTTTAACACTTCAAAAGGAACGATTTGGATTAAACTTTACACACAAGATGCACCAAATACTGTAGCAAACTTAGCTCACTTAGCAAATGAAGGTTTTTACAATAACTTAAAGTTTCATAGAGTAATTCCTGGATTTATGGCTCAAGGTGGTTGTCCACACTCAGGACCTACAGGAAATCCTGCAATGGCAGGTATGGGTGGACCAGATTGGTCTATAGATTGTGAAACAGATACAAGCCATGAAGCACACCGAAGAGGAACACTCTCTATGGCACATGCTGGACCAAATACAGGTGGTAGCCAATTCTTTATTACTTTTGTTCCAACTCCTCACTTAGATGGTGTTCATACCGTATTTGGTGCTATTGCTTTAGATGATGCTGATAGTTTTGCAGTACTTGACTCTATTGAGCAAAATGATGATATTCTTTCTGTTGAAGTAGTCGCATCAAGAGATTAATCTCTACCCTTCTCTCATATTTAAATATGAGAGGAAACTGCACATTTTAAGAAAAAAGTAATTTCCTTAACAAATCATATTAATTTTTATTGTTTTTTATGTTATAATATGTTTCAAAAAGAAGGTGCGTCTTTATGTCTCTTAAAATATTTTTATCTCCAGCACTTTATATTATGAGTAAACTCTCATTTAAAGTTAAAATTATTGTTTCAATTTCTATTCTTTTTATACTCTTACTATTTCCTTCACGAACTATCTTTGTAGACTACATTAAACGAAGTCATAACTACAATAATCAACTTATTGGTTTAGAATACATAGAGATTATTAATAATTTTATTAAAACTGTACAGACACACCGTTCTCTTACTAAAAAATTTTTAGAGGGAGACACCAGTTTAAAAGAAGAGATTATTGATAAAGAAGATACTTTTTATAAGAGACAAAAACCTGATATTATGAATTTTGATAGCCAACATCTTAATATGCTTACCTCTAATCAAAATTTTAATACAGCTGTTTCACTATTTAATGTTATGGAAATCAATAAACTGGACATTAAGCTCCTAAGTGATAAACATTTTCAAACCTATGAAAAAATCATCAACAGACTCATTAAAACCATACTTAATATTTCAGAAAAAACTTCATTTAGAGCTTCTAAAGATTTAAGAGTAAACTACCTAGCTGATATGTTACAAGAGAAACTTTTACGTCTATATGAACTATCAAAACAGCTTGAAGACACATCTGGAAGTCTCTTTGAAAATCAATTATGCATGAAAAAGAAGAGAAACCTTTTATCCCTTTCCAGAGATTTAAAAGCATTAAAAATGAGTTTAGAAGAGACAAAACTCTTAAGTCAACTAAGCAATTATCCTATACTTCAAAACCAAACTACAGCAGTAAGTCATACTCTTGAAATACTGCTAGAAATTATTGATAAAAAAATTATAAAAGAAGATATAAGCCAGTTTGACCATAAAGCTTTTAAAAGAAAAACTATTACCTCTATTGAGATACAAAATACACTCTATCAACGATACACCTATACCTACAAAAAAACTATTAAAGAGTTACAAGCTAACCTAAACAATAAACTTTGGTCTCTACTCTTTATTTTTTTGCTAATATTATGTATCGCTTTCTATATTTTTATAGCCTTTTATCTATCTATTACCAAAAACTTAAAAAAACTCCAAACAGCATCAGAGATGATTTCATTGGGAAACACAACCATTAAACTCGATGTTGATAGAGAAGATGAAATTGGAGATGCTCTATTAGCCTTTAACACTATGAGTGAGAAACTCACTGAAAATATCTCTTTTCTTGATGTCTATAAAACAGCAATTGACCGTTCAAGTATTGTTTCTAAAACAGATGATAAAGGAATTATTACCTATGTAAACAAGATGTTTTGTGATGTATCTGGGTATACCAAAGAAGAGCTTATAGGTCGTTCTCATAATATTATTCGTCATCCAGATATGCCTAAAGAGGTCTTTAGAGAGATGTGGGAAGTACTTCATGCCAAGAAAATTTGGAAAGGTACGGTTAAAAACCGTAAAAAAGATGGAAATTCATATATTGTTAATGCAACCATTTTACCTATTTTAGACCAAAACGATACAGTTCTAGAATACGTTGCTGTTCGACACAACATTACAGAACTAGAAGAGAGTAAAGAGGAGATTAAAAAGCAAAGAACCGATTTATTGACAGGCTTACCAAATCGTAATCAACTTGTTAATGATTTAAAAACGGCAATTAAACCTATTATCTTTTATCTTAATATTGATGATTTTTCTGGATTTAATGATTTTTACGGTTCCTCTATTGGAGACGATGTTCTACTCAATTTAGCATCTAAACTTCAAAAAATAAAAGAGAAAAAGAATTTTAAACTATATAAACTTCAAGCAGACCAATTTATTCTGCTTTTTCAAGAGGATTATCTATCCAATACCAATTTTCAACTCTTTTTTGAAGAGCTTATAGAAGAGATTGAAGTGGAAATTTCCACTATAAATTTAGAGAATCAAAACCGTGTTTCTATCTCTATTACAGGTGGAGCAGCTAGTTACTATGCACATGACAACTATCAAAAACTTATTTTATACTCAAATATTGCTAGAAAAAAAGCTCAACAAGAGCATAAAAAATTCTTACTTTTTGACCACAGCATGAGTAAAAGTGAAGATTATGCACAAAATATTGAGTGGATTAAAAAAATAAAAGAAGCTATTGATGAAGACAGAGTAGTAACCTATTATCAACCCATACTTAATAATCAAACCCAAGAAGTAGTAAAATACGAAACCCTTGTAAGAATGTTAGATAAAGATGGGCATCCTGTATCAACATGGACGTTTTTAGAGATAGCACAAAAAGCAAAACTCTACCCTCAAATTACTAAAATAGTAATTGATAAAGCCTTTAAAACATTTGAACATTTACCCAATTATGAGTTTTCTATCAATTTAACTATTGATGATGTTTTATCAAAAGAGACCAGCTCTTATATCTGTGATAAGCTCTCAAAGTATAGCAATAGCCATAATGTAATTTTTGAAATAACAGAATCCGAAGAGGTTAATGACTATAAAATGATTAATGATTTTGTTAAACGTATTAAAAAACATGGTGTTAAAATTGCGATTGATGATTTTGGCTCTGGATATGCAAACTTTGAACATATTATTGGTATAGATGCAGACTTTATTAAAATAGATGGTAGCTTAATCAAAAATATTGCTACAGATAAAAATGCTTATATTATTACAGAAGCTATTATTTCATTTTCAAAAAAACTTGGAAGAAAAACAATTACTGAATATGTATCAAGTGAAGAAATTTATGAAATTGTCAAAGATTTAGGGGCAGACTACTCTCAAGGATTCTACTTTGGAGCACCCTCTCCAGAGCTTTTCTAGTTCTATTTTGTTCTTTTATAATTAAAGGTAGCGAAAAAGTTGATAATGAAAAATAGCTGTTAACTATAACAAACAACTTAATTAATATAATTGATTTTATTTTTAATTTATAGCCTCTTTTAGCTAAAATCTGTGTTATACTTATTCCATGAAAACACTTATAATAATCTTAAAGTTGTTAAGTTTTTCTTTGCTATTTTCACATAGTACATTAAATGCATCAACAATAAATGGACAGAAACCAACGTATAACAAAGTTTATAGAACAGATAGAACTGGCGACTCCTATCACTTTCTAATGTTAACAAAAGATGGTAAATATCACTACCTCTATACAAATAGAACAGCAAAACTGAGCAGTTCTGAGCTTAAATCTCCAAATTTACTAAATATATTAAAGAAAAAACAATCATGGGGACAAGCATTTCCAAAGCAAGGAAAATATACCATTGATAATGGAAAAATTTATACCAAACTTTTATGGGATAGGATTCATGTACTCTCTGCATCAAAGATTAAATATCTTAATAAAATTTTTTATCTTCAATAGTTTTAATACTCTCTTTTTTTGGCTAAAATACTATCGTTATTAAGCCCAAACATCCCGTTAAAAAAGGAAAGTCATGCATGGATTTTACAGAGTCGCTTCTGCTGTTAATCAAACCACTGTAGCAAACCCAGAAAAAAATGCTATAGCCATACTCCCACTACTCAATCAAGCCTATCATCAAAATGTCTCGGTAGTACTCTTTCCTGAGTTAACACTTACAGGTTATACAGCCTCTGATATTTTTTTTAATCAAACTCTTTTAGAACAGCAAAACAATGCTCTAAAGTCTATTTTAAAAGTAAGTAAAAGTATCTCTACAGTTGCTATTTTAGGTATTGTTCTACTTCATAATAATCGACTTTATAATACAGCTGTCGTTATTCAAAATGGAACTATTTTAGCAGTTGTTCCAAAAAGCTATATTCCCAATAAAAAAGAGTTTTATGAAAAACGTCACTTTATATCAGGACGTACAATAAAAAATGAAACCACTACCCTCTTGGGAGAAACCGTTCCATTTGGAGTAGATTTACTCTTTTCAGATAATAAAGAGATGACCTTTGGTATAGAAATTTGTGAAGATTTGTGGGCAATTAATCCTCCTTCCAATCAAATGTCAATTAACGGTGCAAACCTTATTTTTAATTTGTCGGCAAGTAATGAACTCATTGGCAAAGCTGAGTATCGAGAAGAGTTGGTACGAACACAAAGTGCTAGATGTATGGGAGCGTATGTTTATACCTCGGCAGGCGTAGGAGAATCAACAACAGATACAGTTTTTGGAGGACACTCCATTATTGCTGAGTACGGTTCAACCCTAATTCAAAACCAACGCTTTGATATGAATTCAAACCTCATCACAGCCGATATAGATTTACAGAGAATGAACTGGCAACGTCTTTCCGAGTCTAGTTATTCTGACGAAATCACAAGTGAATTTAGACCTATTCAACTTAACCCCCTAGTTCAAATAGAAACATTAAAGCGTTTTATTACTCCACACCCCTTTATTCCCTCTATCTACCAAGAAAAAGAGCATCGTTGTAAAGAAATCGTTCATATTCAAGCCTATGCACTTATCAAACGAATGACTCATGCAGGTATTAAAAAAGCTGTTATTGGAATCTCAGGAGGATTGGATTCAACCCTTGCCTTACTCTCTACCCATAAAGCATTTCAACTTATGAATTGGGATAGTAAAGATATTATTGCCATTACCATGCCTGGATTTGGAACAACCTCTCGAACCAAAAGTAATGCCATAGAACTCTGTGAAAAACTAGAACTTACACTGCGTACCATTGATATTACAAAACTGGCTCTCACAGAATTTGAAGCCATAGGACATGATGTAAATGACCACTCTGTAACCTATGAAAATGTTCAAGCACGAACAAGAACTTCTATACTGATGAACACAGCAAACCGTGAAGGAGGCTTGGTTATAGGAACAGGGGATTTAAGCGAAATTGCTTTAGGTTGGTCTACCTATAACGGCGATCATATGAGTATGTATGCTCTAAATTCTGGTATTCCTAAAACACTTATAAAATACGTTATAGAGTATTTTAAAAGCAATCACAATATTACTCATATTATAGATGATATTTTAGATACCCCTATAAGCCCAGAACTTCTACCTCATAACAATGATGAAATAGTTCAAGAAACTGAATCAATAGTTGGCCCATATGAACTGCACGATTTCTTTTTATATCACTTTATCAAATACGGAGCAAAGCCTAGTAAAATACTCTTTCTAGCCAACCATGCTTTTGAAAATTATAGTGAAGAAGAGATAAAAAAGTGGCTCAAAAAATTCCTATGGCGTTTCTTTAGCCAACAGTTCAAACGCTCATGCATGCCAGATGGACCAAAAGTAGGAAGCATCTCACTAAGCCCACGAGCTGATTGGCGAATGCCAAGCGATGCTGACATGAAAATTTGGATAGAAGAGTTAGAAGAGCAAATAAGTTAAACCTTTTAGACTAATTCATACAGAGTTAATATCCGTCTGCTACTCTTCTACAAATACAAGGAGAGTATCATGCAAAGAAAACTATTTTATAAAAAAGTATCAATAGTTCTGTCAACTTTTCTTCTAACTGGTCAACTCTGTGCAACATCACTTGATGAGCTTGTTCAGAGTGGATTATCAAACAACTCACTTATTAAAAAAACAGATTTACAAATTGAGTTAATGGAAGCTAAAAAAGCAGAAAGTAAAGCCAAAAAGTTTGGAGTAGTTGATGTTGTAGGTTCATATACCCACTATAATTTACCACGAACTCTCGCCCCAATTGTTCCCTCGGCACTCTCTCCTACCAGTTCGGTTGATACCACCCAAGACCTCTTTAGTACAGGAGTGCAATACTCAGTACCTCTCTTTACAGGTGGAGCATTAGAGCAACAAGTAAAAATAGATAATATAGCTACCAAAATGAGCCAAAGTAAAAAAAGGTTAAGCCGTGAAGAGCTTATTTATAATATCCGTTCTCTCTATTTATCAGCATTATCACTTCAAGAGCTTCAATATGCACAAGAAAATTATGTAGTAGCATTAAAAAGTCTAAAGGAAAAAATTCGTTATGGAGTAGAATTGGGGAAGCGAGCCAAAATTGATTTACTAAAAGCTAATAATGATTTAAGCCAATCTATTGGTAATGTTGCGAAAACAAAAAGCTCACTCAAGATGCTAAAAAGCACACTATCTGCATTGACTCATTACAATAATATTCAGAATTTAGAGACCTTAGAAGTTCAACCCATACAAGAAAACCCCTCTTTAAAAGGGAAAGATTTAAACAAATTAGAGCGTTTTAGACTTCAAGACTTAGAGATAGATAAAGGTACAAAAATAATTAAAAAAGTGGAAGCATCTAAAAAACCACAAGTTTCACTTAATGCATATGCAGGATACAACTACGATATTGATAAAATAGACCCAATAGAGAGAGAACAACTTTGGCAAGTGGCAATTAATGCAAAATGGAATCTTTTTGATTTTGGAGCAACCTCTGCAAGAATTCAACAGGCAAAAATTGCTAAACTACAAGCAATTTCTAAAAAAGATGAAATAACAGAAGGCTTTAAAAAACTCTTTGCCAAAGCAAAGAATGAGATAGAAACAGCCCTAGCTAACTATGAAACCACTCAATCTCAATATTTATTGCTTCAAGAGAGTGAAATAATAGAACAAGCACGATACGATGCAGGGGTAGCAACTGTAAATGACTTGCTATTAGCCAAATCAAAAACAGAGTTAGCAAAATCACAGATAATTCAGAGTAAATATGCCTACCAAAATGGTATATTCTACCTAGATTATCTATTAGAACGTGGTGTAAATTCGATTTTATCGAATGAAAATTAAAGGAGATAAAGAGATGAAAAAGATTATTATAGGAGTATTAACTCTAATTATTATAGCAGGTGTTGCCTTTAAGGCAAAAGCTTTAATGGAAGAGAGAAAAGAGGAGATAGTTCAAGAACCTCTTCCAAAAAAAGCAACCCTTTCTGTCTCTTTGAGCCAAGCAAAACAAGGTACAATGAGAGAGGAACAATCTTATCTAGCCATAGTACAATCGGATAAAAGTATCAAAATAGCCACTAAAATGGCAGGCTACATAGAACATCTCTATGTAGAAGAGTCACAATGGGTAGAGAAAGGTAAACTTTTAGCAAGTATTGATGAAAGTGATATAAATTCAAATATTGCCTTGCTTAGAACAACTCTAGCACAGCAACAAAATGACCTAGCTCTAGCAAGACAAATCTACAATCGAAATAAAAAACTTTACAGTGTAGGAGGATTAGCAAAAGAGCCTGTTGACACCTCTAAAGTTATTATGCAGGGAAAAAGTTCTGCGATACAAGCAACGAAACAGAAGATAACTCAACTTCAAGAACAAAAAAACTACCTAAAAATCAAAGCACCATTTAGTGGAGAGATAGATACCCTATTAATGCACCAAGGAGATTTAGCTGTAGCAGGTAAACCTATTTTAAGTCTAAGCAATGGAACAAAGAAGCTTATTTTTTCATTTGTTCCTAACAAAGAAGAGGTAAAAGTGGGTCAAGACATCTATCTTGACATGCAAAAGATAGGTAAGATTAAAAAGATTCTAACCTTAGCAAAACAGGGTCTTATTCAAGCAGAAGTAGCCTTAAATAAAAAGATTAATCTTCCTATTGGTTCAACATTAAATATAAGTGTATTGACCAAACAACAAGATGGGTGTATTGTACCTAGCGATACCCTGCTTCATAAAACTAATGGAACTTATCTAATGGTGTACAAAAATGGCAAATTCTCTGCTCTAAAAATAAAAACCATTATGAGTCAAGAGAACCAAGAGATGATAACCCCATGCCCAACCAATCAGATTGCTCGTGGTAGTGAGGTGTTGTTGGCTAAGTTGCCTGTTTATGGGGAAGTGGAGATTAGGGAGAAGAACTAATTGTGGTCTTTTTTAGATTTGGGAAACGAACCATCTTTACTTTTGAAGCATCAAAGTAATCCAAAGCATCGTTATTTTCCCAAAACTCTCGCTCTTCGTTTTCATCTTTAAAGGTAGGGATTGTTTTTGTTGTTTTCATAATATTATATGATATACAATTAGAATTAAAAGAAGATAAAAAC
>CAYPCV010000004.1:0-4773 GCA_964409295.1 uncultured Sulfurovum sp. | reverse complement strand
GTTAGATAACTATTTAGTTCAAGGCAAAGCCGAAGAGTTAGAATCACTACTTAGCTATAAATGGGATAAAGAGAAGCTTTTAGAGTTAGCAAAACGAGGTGTTACCATAGAAGTTTTTATAGGTACAGAAGATAAAATAGTAGATGCTCAGAAAAGTTTTGAATTCTTTTCTGAGCTTGTCCCTTGTTATTTTGTGAAGGGTGTGGGGCATTTGTTAGAGGGGTAGATAGTTAAACCTAGACTTCTAAAACTTTGAACCAAATTGGGTTTAAGAAGATTAGATATTTATAATGTCCCCCTTTATTTGTTAATGATTCGAGCAATACTATTTGAACTGCCATGTCCTAAATAATCTCTTAACTCTTTTGCTTTGTTAGCAAAAATAGTTCTATCTGTTTCGTAGTACTCTTTTAATAAATTTTCTACCGTTACATTCTCTTGAAGCAGTTCATTATGCAAAGTAGTATTGTTGCAGTTGGTTAAAATAATATTTGCTAAACCAACTTGTGTGATACCTAGAATTTTTGTTCCTATGAAAAAATCTACTTTTTTTGCAATATAACTAAGTGTAAAAGGCGTTCCTATAAGAGCCGACTCTAAAGTAGCAGTTCCAGAACAGATAAAGGCAAATTCTGACTGAGCCAAAGCTTTATGCGTCTCTTTTGCTATCTTAAACTCTGAAATATCTCCATAGAGGTTTTCTATTTTCTCTTCTGAAAAACTTTTTGGAATAATGAGTAGAGCTTGCTTATCAGAGAGCTTTTTTCTTACTTCTTTAAAAATAGGTAAAAGCCTAGATATTTCACTTTTTCTACTACCTGGCATAAAGGCAATGGTATTGCTATTGGGTTGATGTTGAATGTTGATTTCATCGAGTAGGGGATGACCTATGTATTCTGCTTTGGAGCTGTAATAGTCCACTTCAAAAGGTAAAATTCCTAAGAGCCTGTCACAATATTTTTCCAATTTAACAGCACGTTTTGGACGGCTTGCCCATATTTGAGGTAAGATGTAGTAGATGATTTCTTTGTTGGGATAGGCAGTTTTTAGTTTTTTTGCTAATGGAAGGTTAAATCCAGAAGAGTCCATTAGTAAAATTTTGTCAGCATCTTTTGCCAATTCTACCATTTGGTCGGCTACTTGAAAAAACCAACGAAGTTTTTTGATGGCATCGACCACGCCCATGATAGCCATTTCTGAAATGTCGTAAAGAGGAGAGCCTAGAGATTTATCAAATATACCCAAAAGTTCAATATCTTGGGTATGTTTTAAGACCTCTTTTAAATGAAGGTTAGAAGAGGGTTCAAGAGCAGAGACTAAAAGTTTAATCTTAGCCAAATTTTAAACCTGCAAAGAAACCAGCAATAGCTCCTGCACCTGTTGTAAGCTCCATTTTAGAGAGTCTATCTTTTAACATTGCAACGACACCTTGAAATGAATCTACACCAGAAGATACACCATTCTGAATAGCTTGGTCATCTACATGAAACATACCTTTTGATTCTAATATAAAAAGTAGAACAAGACCTAATCCCAAGATAAGTAAGAGAAATTTAAAACTCTTTTTTAAAAAAAAACCAATAGCTAAACCAATAACAAAACTGGTTCCCATCTCTAAAAATGGAAACGGTGTGTCTCCGATATTGTTAAGTGAAGTAGTTTGTGTTGCTGTTTCTCCATGAAATTGTCCTAGTTCATGGAACGATTCGTGTTCATTCATTGTTTTCCCTTTTATTTTTTATGTAATTATAACTTAAATGTTGTGGATTAATTGTTCCCAATTAAATCTGCACATAAATCAAAACGATTGTGTGTCATTAAGTGTACTTTAGGATGAAGTTTTATTATATCATCAAAAAGTGTTTTTGAAATAGAAAAACCAACTTCTTGCTCTTTTTCTATTCCATCCATAGCAGCTAAATTCATCTCATCAATAATCTCTTTTGGTACGGTAATTCCTGGAACTTTATCAGAAATAAAATTAGCTGTTCTGGCTCTAACGACAGGAAATTGACCTAAAATAAGCTCGGCATCTTTAGCTGTTTCTCGTACGCTTTCATGCTTACACTCTTCAAACATCTCAATAAGCTCTTTGGCATTATCGGTATCGTAAACAGGTTGAGTAATAATGCCTCTTGCCCCATAATTAAGCTTTTTTAGCATTTTCTTTTTGATTCGTCGCATGTCTTTTGAGTAGGCATTTGAGACAGCAAAGGGATAGATAGGTTTAGGTTTAGGGGCTAACTCTTGGTTGGAGTAGTCAAAACCATTGTTTAGTCTGTAGATAATACTTAAAAGTAGGGTAGAGTCACGCTCTAAGACACCTTTGACTTCTGGTTGGTCGGAAAACTTAGCAGGGTCTCCTGTAAGGGCTAAAATACAGCGTAAATCAAAATCATTTGCACCTAAAAGAGTTGATTGCAAAGAGAGTTTATTTTTATCTCTCATGCTCATGGTTGCAATAACAGGCTTTTTAAAGGCTTGCTGTATTTGAATTGCCGAGAGTACACCTGACATTTTAAGTTTAGCCAAAGGGTTGTCGGTAACCGAAAAACCAGCTACTTTTTCATGAAGATTGAGCTCTTTTATCTTTTCAATAGTAGGTTTTAGAGACGCTCCATGAGGTGGAGTAATCTCTACCGTTATAAAGGGTTTGTCGCTATGGAGGGTTTTACAAAATTTTTCAAACATATATTCTATTTTAATCCTAACAAGTAATTGGCTATAATTCTACCAAAATTTAACATAGAGGTAGTATATATAGATGAAATTAGCAGTATTTGATTTTGATTCAACACTGATGGATGGCGAAACTATTGATTTTTTTGCTGAAGAGCTTGGATTTCGAGAACAAGTTGTAGAGATTACCGAGCGAGCAATGGCAGGAGAGTTGGATTTTTATGCTTCACTGGTTGAGCGTGTAGCATTACTAAAAGGTCTAGCACACTCTAAAATAGAAGAGATTTGTAAATCGTTACCAATGATGAATGGAGCAGAAGAGGTAGTAGCAGGGCTTAAAGAGCGTGGTTATACCGTGATTTGTTTCTCTGGTGGTTTTAGAGATGCTACCAAGCCTGCTTGTGAAAAATTAGGAATAGACGCTGATTTTTCTAACTTTTTACATGCTGAAAATGGGATATTGACAGGTGCTGTTGGTGGAGAGATGATGTACTCTGATGCAAAAGGAGATATGATTGTTCGTTTACAAAATCTTTTAGGAGTTAGTCGTGAAAATACTTTGGTGGTAGGGGATGGAGCAAACGATTTAAGTATGTTTGCCTATGCTGATACACGAGTAGCCTTTTGTGGAAAACCGATTTTGCGTGAGGAAGCAACTCATTGTGTTGATGTTAAAGATTTACGAGAAGTTTTAAAGATAGTTAACTAAAATAAGTAGGAATTCGCTACTAAACAAAAAAATTAAACATATTTTGAATAAAAAATTAAGAATTTTTACATAAATTAATATAGGATTTAAGTGCATGGATATTTTTCAAGCGATTATAATAGGAATTATAGAAGGTTTTACAGAGTTTCTCCCTATCTCTTCTACGGGTCATATGATTGTGGCAAGTGAGTTTTTGGGGATAGAACAGAGTGCTGTTGTAAAGGCTTATGAAGTGATTATACAATTTGCAGCGATTTTAGCTGTAATGCTTCTGTATAGAGATAAAATTTCTTTAAAAGAGATTGAACTTTGGCAAAAGATTATAGTAGCTTTTTTACCCCTTGCTATTGTTGGCTTTCTTCTAAAGGATTGGGTCAAAGAGATTTTTGTGACCCAAACGGTTGCATGGATGTTTATTATTGGTGGAATTATTTTTATCATTGTTGAATATTTTCATAAAGATGAAAAGAAAAAGAGCCAAGATATTGAAGAGATTACATGGTTTCAAGCGATAAGTATCGGTTTTGGACAGATTCTTTCACTGGTTCCAGGTACGTCTAGGGCAGGTTCAACGATTATTACAGGAATGCTTTCTGGAGTGAGTAGAAAAGCATCTACAGAGTTCTCTTTTTTATTGGCAATTCCTGTTATGATGGCTGTAAGTGGCTATGATTTGTTAAAGCATTACGATGAGTTTCTTGGTGCTGATTTAACTGCATTTGCAGTGGGTTTTGTGGTTGCTTTTGTAGTAGCGTATATAACCATAAAACTTTTTATTGTTTTTTTGCAACGATTTACTTTTGTTGCATTTGGCATCTATAGAATAATTTTTGGAATTATTCTATTGATGATGTTGTAGGGGCAATCGTTGATGATTGCTCTTTTATTTTGTAAGGTAAATAATTTTGACATTTAATGAATTTAATTTTCATAAAGACCTCTTAAAGGGGGTTAAAATAGCAGGCTTCAAAGAGACAAGTCCTATTCAAGAGACTGTAATTCCGATTATTGCTAATGGCGAAGATTTGGTGGGACAAGCCCACACAGGAACAGGTAAAACAGCAGCATTTGGTCTGCCGTTGATGAATAAAATAGCCAAAAAAGAGATAGAGAGAGCATTAGTTATTACTCCTACTCGTGAATTGGCAACGCAGGTAAGTGATGAACTCTATCACTTGGGGCGTTTTTGTGGTATCCGAACCATTACAGTTTATGGTGGTGTTGGGTATGGGCGACAGATTGCACTGATTAATAAAGGTGTTCAAGTGGTTGTTGCCACTCCTGGGCGACTTAAAGACCTTTATAAAAAGGGAAAAATTGACTCTTTTAATCCTGAGATAGTAGTGTTAGATGAAGCTGATGAGATGCTGGATATGGGGTTCTTA
>CAYPCV010000003.1:0-6995 GCA_964409295.1 uncultured Sulfurovum sp. | reverse complement strand
TATTAAGATTTAAGGGAAAAGATATAGTTTCGACTCTCATACCCAAAGTATATCTCTAATATGTGTTGTAATTGTGTTAAAAGTGTAAAAAATAATAAAATATTTAAATAATATTTATATTTTATTTAAAGTTAAGTTCTAAACTATTATTTCTCTCTAAATAGTTTCAGTTTTGAATATTTAATTTTAGTTTATGTCGTCCTATTTTGAGATGCTTTGTCAAAAGTGATGCTTTCAATGCTGTTAACTTTAATGTATTTTGGTCAATAAATTCCATTGTAAAGTTAGAGTTGTAGCGTACATTATGCAGTAAATCGGTTGCTGTCTTTGGTGGAAAGTAAAAAAGATTGGGTTGATTGACCTTTATCGTAATGGTTTTACTCTCATCTTCTATCTTATGTAAAGGAATAGAGTATTTTCGTGTTTTAAATGACCACTTTTTCTCAATAATTTTTTTATCAACAATGGCTAAAAATTTAACCGAGTAAGTGCTATCCCATTCAAGTCGGTTAAGTGGAAATAGTACAAATGAAAACCTATTTAAACGTCGGTTTGGGTCTGTTTTAGAGGTATGTGTACGAGTATTGCTTATGCGTTCTCCTTGAGAGTTAAAAAGTTCAAAATTAAGAAGCTGAATATTTTTAAAGAGTGCTTGGTTAAATGAAATACTAATTGGAAATCCACTAACATCATGGTTTGGTAGAGGGTCGGGTAGTTCATTAAAAAAAACAGGAGGCACATCACTTTGTTGATTAAAAGGATACATTACAATATGAGCATTTTTAAGCTTATGTCTATTGAGTGCATTGTTTAAGTCCTTTTGAGAGGGTTTCTTAGACTCTTTATAGAGTTGATTTAATGCTGATGAACCGATATTATATACAAAGGCAGTTCGCATTTTATCCTTTTTATTTTGTTGTATCGAGATACCTATCTCATCTCCTTGAAAATCAAGAAAAGCTAAACGGTGGTAAATTGCGGCAAAGAGACCATCAATAGACTCTTTGTAATTCCTGTTATTAGAAGAGACATTTTCTATAATAAGTTGCGTATGATAGCCTTCCGATTTGACTCTTTGGGATGCAAATATACCTGTAAAACCACTTCTATTCGCCTCTTCATAGTGACCATAGCTTGCATTTTTTATAAGATAAAAAGCATGATTTGTACTTGCTTTATTTAAAATTGTATTGGAAGCAAAGGGGATAAGTCCTGCACCTTGACGTAGTTTATTTAGGTAATTGAAGGCTTCTTGCTCTTGCTTATGACTATTAATAGTTAAAATTTCTTTTTTTTCTTGTGTCTGTTTTTTGCTTTGAAAAGAGAAAAAATAGAGATAGATTAATATTAGGCTAAATGTTCCTAATAGAATAGTTCGTAAGTTTTTTATTAACATCTACTTTTTCCTTTGTCGTATTATTTTTTCCATAAGTATTGTATCATAATAAAAAATAAAAAACAACAATTAGTTTGATAAATAAATAAAAATATAAAATTTTAATAAACTATATATAAATTGACAATTATTGTATTTTATAATATACTTAGTTAAAAAATAGGAGATATAGAATGAAGGTATCGCAATCAGCAAAAGAGAAAACAAAAATTAAAATTTTAGAGTCAGCCGTGGAGCTTATGACGATTAAAGGGTATAAAAATGCATCGCTTCGAGAGATAGCAAAAGAGGCAGGTGTTTCTAACCCAACAATTTATAACTATTTCCCAAGTAAAGAGAAAATTCTCTATTTTTATATAGAGCAAAAACTTATTGAGACGGGGCAAGTTTTACAAAGTATTGAAGATTTTCATACCTATACTTTGCGTGAACAGTTGCAAACCCTTATCGAGACACAATTAGAATTTTATTTAGAAGACCGAGAGTTTGTTACGCAAATAATGCAGATGGCATTGACTCCATCTATAGGAGCTATGGAGCTTATTTATGAATCTAAAGAGCAGTTTACAAAGATGGTAAATGAGATGTTAGAGATTGCTATCGAAGCCGAAGAGATAGCTGAACCACCGTTTAAAGAGTATATGCCACAACTCTTTTGGGATTACAATATTGCTGTTATTGCTTACTGGATAAAAGATGATTCTGAGATGTTTGAAAATACCACGCAGTTTATAGACAACTCAATGGGTGTAATTGAAGCGTTATTGCACTCAAATGTTTTGCAAAAAGCAAGTGATTTAGGGATGTTTATGTTTAAGACTCACATGTTGTCAAGTTTACAAAAGTTTTCAACCAAACAGAGTGGTTTTTCTAAAATCAAAAGAAAATTAGGGGAGGTACTCAATGCAAAATAAAATACCTACAAGTAAAACAGCACGAGGTGCTGTGGTTGGAAAAGCTATGTTTAAAATTGGTGTAGCAAAATCAAAAGGGGTTGTGAAACGAGCTTTTATGAGCAAAGAGAAGAAAGCAGAATCGAAAAAAAATACCCATGAAGAGATAGCTAAAGTAATTATAGAGTCGCTTGGAACACTTAAAGGAATCTCTGTAAAAATTGCCCAACAGGTGGCATTGGGTCTGCCCTTTTTACCAAAAGAGTATTTGGATGAGATAAGCAAGTCGTTTAACTCGATTCCTCCTATTAACAGAGCGTTAATTAGAAAAATAATTAAACAAGAACTAGGGGCTTATCCACAAGAGGTTTATGAAAGTTTTGAGAGTGAGTCCTTTGGGGCTGCCAGTTTGGGACAAGTGCATTTAGCAACTTTAAATAATGAAAAGTTTGCTGTAAAAGTTCAATACCCTGGGATTGCCAAAAGCATAGATTCTGATTTAGGAGTTTTGAAATTTGCATTAACGCGTTTTGCTAAAGGTGGAAATATAGACCATTTGATGGATGAAGTAGAAGCACGGTTAAAAGAGGAGGTAGATTATGAGATAGAGGCTCAAAATAGTGAACATTTTTATAAAAATCTTAAACATGAGCAGATTGTAATTCCTAAAATTAATCATGAACTCTCTACGACCAAGGTATTGACTTCCTCTTTTTTAGAGGGAAAAGGATTTAAATCTTTTTTAGATTCTAATCCAACTCAACAAGAGCGAAATCACTATGCTCAGTTGATATTTGACAGTTTTTTTATAGGACTTTATCATCTACAGATGATTCATGCTGACCCAAATCCTGGAAATTTTATCTTTATGAGCGAAGGAAAGTTAGGATTAATAGACTTTGGTTGTGTTAAAAAATTGGATGATGCGTTCTTAAGCTCTTTTTCTAAACTGCATGTTTCACTTATGGATGAGTTTCCTGATGAAGAGATAACACAACAATATGCAGAGTTACGAATGATTGATGAGGATACTCCTGACAAGATGTTGGAGTTTTACCAAGAGGTTATTAAACCCCTTGACCGAATCTATATAGAGATTTTTAAAGATGATTTTTATGATTTTAAAGAGAATAATGACTTCTCGGAACGAGGATTTAATACCATTATGGAAGTTCAAAAGAAGAGCATCACAGCTGTGCATAATATGAATGAAGAGTATATTTTTGTAGATAGAACACTGCTTGGCTACTATGCAATGTTTGAACAGATGGAAGCAAAAATTGATACACGTTTTGCACAAAAAATAGTACGGTATTAAAATGAGACTATTTTTACCTTTAGGATTTTTTATCTGTATTGTATTTATTATCTTTTTAGCTGATACAGCAGACCATAACTTTGCTTTTAGACTTATTGGGCATATTCCTTATGGCGATAAGTTGATGCATGGATTGCTCTATGGAGTTATGGCTTTTTTTCTAAATTATGGATTGAACTACAAAGCCTTTAATTCTCTTCAAATAGGTGCAGTAGCTGTGCTGATTTTTGCTACTCTTGAAGAGATAAGCCAATATTGGATACCAAGTCGTACCTTTGATTTGGGGGATTTATTGGCTGATTTTATTGGAGTGGCTCTATTTTCGTTGATTCGCTGGGGAAAGAGATAAACTCTTTCCTCTATTTTGGTACATAAACCTTCTGTCCAAGACGAAGAGTTGACTGTTTACTTTTAATTTTATAATTTGCTCTAACAATTTTTGAAATTTTATCGGTACTTCCATAAACTTTTTTGGAAATTGATGCTAAGGTATTTCCTTTTTCTACAATAATATACCTTCGAGTTTTTTTATTGTCTTTTCTTGGGATAATAATTTTTTCTCCAAGACGTAGAGATGTCTTATGACTTCTTATTCGTGAATTTGCGTGTACAATTCGTTTAAAGTCCATAGGATTACCATAAAATCTTTTGGCAATTGAGGCTAAAGAGTCTCCTTTCTGAACAATGACTACTCTTGGTTTAATGGTTTCATAATACAGTTGGTAGGTTTTCTTTTTAATTTCTTTTTTTAGAACATTTTTTGGCTTTTGGACAATTTTCTTTTCTGGAATAATTTCTTTCTTTTCTTGAGTAATTTCTTTCTTTTTTAGAACAATTTTTTCTTCTTCTATACTCTTTTCTATTTTGGGAGGAGTCTCTTTTAACTCTTTTACCTGCTCTATTGGTATAGGCTTAGAAATTTCTTCTTGTTTTTTTTCTTGTTCTAGTTGTGCTTGTGCTTGTTGCTCTGATAATGTTGCAACAACACTCTCTTCAATCTTTTGAGAATCTTTTGTTATTGCCAACTCTTCAGTATAAGTTGTTATCTCTTGTGGTTCTTTTTTTTCTGTATTAACAGTGGGTGTTTTGATATTTTGTGTATGGTTTATTTTTTCATTATCGAAGTGCTTAAATCCAAAATAACCTATGACTCCAACAGTAGTAATTCCAAATAGAATTGGTAAAACTTTTTTAGATGTTTTTTTTTCTTCTGTATCGGTTTCATTTGTAGTTAGGGTTTCATGAATATAAACAATCTCTTCTTTTTTTTCCTCCAGCTCTTCACTCTCTCTTCGAGGGCTTTCTATACGTTTTACGATTTCTATTACTTCATCTTCTCTATCTGCCATTTTTAATTTCCCATGATGATTTTTTCAATTATAACATAGAGAGCTAGAAATACCTTAGTCCTTACTCTTATATTCAGAAGTAATAATGAGTTTTTATTTAAGATTTACTAAAATTTCACAAGAAATATTTAAAAAGTAGTTTCGGACGTTAAAGAAGAGAAGAGAAAAGAGTGATAAAAAACTTTTAGAGGACATGTAAATAAGCTTTATGATACAATAATCCTTTATAAAATTTTAAGGATTATTGATGTACGAAAACAATACTCAAGATAGTGATACACGCTTGATAGATGAAGCACTTGCTTCAGAGCCTATTAAAAATACCTTTCGTTTAGGATGGGAATTTATTAAACTCAATCAAAAATTTACGTTAACAGCAATGGTTATTTTTGTTGTCCTAAATCTTTTTGGAATGATTCCTATTGCTAGTTTGATTTTTATGGTCTTATCGGCTGTTTTTGGTTTAGTTATACAGATACATGTGGGAAAAACATTTTATGAGAGTCAAGATATTAAAGGTTATATTAATGAGATTCAAGAGAGCAGTATTGATAGACTTTTAACAAGGCATATTGCAACAGCTTTTGGTGCCTATATTGGATGGGTTACTCTACTATTATTACTAATCTTTTTGTTTGGCTTTATTGGTGGTAGTATGGGAATAATTAATGCACAGATGAGTGAAAGTGATTTGGTAAATGCCTTAGTCACTTTGGGGTTCCCTATGCTTTTCATAGCATTGATTTTTTCGTATGTTCAACCTTTAGTACAGTCCAATATTATTATGGCAAATGGTATTCAAGAGGGATTTAAGGCAGTCTTTACACTCTTTTCTACTCATGTATGGCGTATGGCTTTTCAATCAGCATATTTTAAATATGTTGCTGGTTTTGGTTTAGCTATTATCTTACTTCTTTTTTTCTTTGCTTTTCTTATTGGTATCATAACAACATTGAGTGGGTTAACTCTTATTGGTAATATTTTTATGGTTATTTTAATGTATCTATTTATGCTAATTATGGCTGTTGGGTCTATGATGGCAAGAAGGAGAGTAGAGTTTTAAAAGAGGAGAAATCTCCTCTTTATTTAAGTTCCTCATAGACACTATTCAGTTGTTTTGTATTTAATGCACCGATGTGAACAACTTTAACTTCGCCTTGTTTATCAAATGCAATAAAGAAGGGAATCGACCCTTCCCATTGAGCTTTAGAAGCTATGTAGCGTATAAACTGATTATTTTCTGAACCAAGAGCTAATGTATAGTTAATCCCTTTTTCCTTTTTATATGCAACTAACTCTTCTTTATTGAGTCCTTGAACCTCAAGAGCAACGATTTCTAAATCGGGATGTTTCTTTTCCATTAATGCGATAAGATGAGGCATCTCTTGTATACATGGTGGGCATCGGTATCCAAAAAATATTACAAAAACCATTTTATTTTTATGCTCTTGAAAAGTTAATCCTGCAACTGCTTCATCTACATGAATCTCTTTATCATCAAGTGTTTGTATAGTTAAAATAGACTTTTTAAGGGCTACTTTTTTAGAAGGTTTTGTCGCATTAGCAGATGTAGAAGCTACCATCTCTTGGCTTATAGGCTCTATCTTTTTGACTGCTTGTTTCTCTTCTATAGATGTATTCTTATCGTTACTTTCAGAGGAAGAACAAGAGGTAAATATCAACATAAGAAGAATGCTTGTTAGTATTTTTAGTATCATAATAGACTCTTTTTTATACGATTATAACAGATTTTTATTAATTAGCAGTTAATAAAGTTATGCTATTGTTTGCCTAAAAAAGAGTTTATGATGATTAGTATCAAATCCATTCTAGAAGAAATTTCTAAACATAAAAAAGTCTTGATAGGAGCAAATTTAGTTGCTATACTATCCACTATATTAACTATTCCTGTTCCTCTTTTGATTCCTTTGTTGATTGACGAAATTATTTTGGGAAAAGGGGGACATTATAATAGGCTATGATAAAATTCGTGAAAATATTGGTTTTGTTTTGTAATCTCCATTGATGTTTAACAATAC
>CAYPCV010000002.1:0-14023 GCA_964409295.1 uncultured Sulfurovum sp. | reverse complement strand
CCAGCATTCCATTATGCTGTTGGTGGAATAAAGTGTGACTGTGATGGTTGTGTAGAAGGAATAGAGGGGCTTTATGTAATTGGAGAAGCTTCTAGTACAGGTGTGCATGGAGCAAATCGTTTGGCTTCAAACTCTCTGCTTGAAGGGGTTGTTTTTGCAAAAAGAGCTGTTAATCATCTTTTGGCAAAAAAGCAAGTTGAAGTAGAAATTCCAAATTTTGATAAAGAGTATAAAAATATTGTTCATCATGAAAATGATAAAGTTTATAAACGACGTTTACGAAAAATTATGTGGGAAGATATGGGAGTTATCCGAACAAAAAAAGGTCTACTAAAAGCAAAAAATGCCATTTATGATATGAAAAACCGAGATATAGGGCGACTTTTAGAGCTACGATTAAACACAGCTTCGGCTATTGTTGAAGCTGCATTGAAACGAAAAGAGAGTTTAGGAACGCATTACATTGAAAAATAATAATTAGAAATAAGGTCTAAGCTATAAGTGTTACGAAATAGCTTAGTTTTTTTCTTTTAAAACACTCCCCTTTTTTAGTTGTGAAAATTAGAGATTTTTAACTATAATTAGCATAAATAAAAATGATTAAATTTTTATGAACTATAAAATAAAGATTTAAAATTATCGGAGTTAACATGCACGAACAACTACATTTAACCACCACATGGGTGGGAATCTTATCGCTTATTGTTTTTGTTGTAGGGTATTATTTTATCGCTACAGAAGACAAATATCATGTCAATAAAGCCAAACCAGCACTCTTTGCAGGTACTGGTATCTTTATGCTTATTGGTCTCTATATTGCCCTTACAGGCGACCATAAAATGGGCGAACATTTACATATGGAAATCAACCATTTAATTATTGAAATAGCAGGAATCTTTTTCTTCTTATTTGTTGCTATGACTTATATTGAAGCGATGATTGACCGAGGTGTCTTTTCAGCACTTCGATTTAGTCTAGTCTCAAAAGGCTATGATTATAAGAAGCTCTTTTGGGTAACAGGTTTCTTGGCATTCTTTATCTCGCCAGTTGCAGATAACCTTACTACAGCTCTTATTTTATCAACTGTACTTATTACTATTGACAAAGATAACCGAGCATTTATTGTTCCATCAGCAATTAATATTGTTGTTGCAGCCAATGCAGGTGGTGCATGGTCGCCATTTGGAGACATTACAACTCTTATGGTATGGGTAGATGGAAAAGGTTCATTTGTTGAATTTTTATATCTTTTCCCTGCTTCATTTATTGGTTGGGGTGTAACAGCGTTTCTGTTGAGCCGTTTTGTACCAGAAGGGAATCCTCCTTTTAATACTAATGAGAAAAAAGCAGAAATTTTAGAAGGTGGTAAACAGATTATTGGTCTATTTGCTTTAACTATTGTTTTAGCTGTTCTTTCACATCAACTTCTTCATCTTCCAGCAATGTGGGGTATGATGTTTGGTTTGGCAATTTTAAAACTTTATGTTTATATGCTAAACAAAAAGAACCGACACAACGATGATGAGAGCGATAGCGAAAAGATTAATGCTTTCTCATGGATTGCTAAAATTGAAAATGATACGCTTCTTTTCTTCTTTGGTATCTTAGCAGCTGTTGGTGGTCTTCACTTCCTTGGTTTCCTAGAGTATTTTACAGCACTCTATAGCCAATTTGGAGCAACAACAGTAAATATTGGAGTTGGTTTCTTATCGGCTGTAGTAGATAATGTTCCTGTAATGTCAGCCGTATTAAAAGCAAATCCAGACATGGGAATTGATACACAAGCACAATGGATGTTGGTTACACTAACAGCAGGTGTCGGTGGGTCATTAATCTCATTTGGTTCAGCAGCAGGTGTTAGTGTTATGGGTAAACTTCATGGTATTTATACTTTTGCATCACACATGAAATTGGCGTGGACAGTTCTTGTCGGTTATATCGTTTCTGTAGCCATTTGGTATTTCCAATTTATGGTACTTCATATAGGTGCGTAACTAATCCTATTATCATGAGCATTATTGCTCATGATTTTCTATTTCTATTTTTATTTCACTTTTGTATTACAAAGTGTTGCTTTTATAGATGTACTAAATGCTATAGAGACATCATTCCATGTTTTCCCTTTATGCAAATCAAAACAGCTTTTATTAATACTTTTTAATGCATCATTTGCCGAGAAATCAAAAAGGTCTATAGTCCCTTCTGCTCTAAAAATTTCTTTTTTATAGTTATATCGCATTGGAATTTTTATTGTTTGACCATTCATTGTAATATTCACATCAATAGAACCATGATAGACACGTTTTCCCTTTACTTTTGCATCGGCTTTCATACCAACAATAACGCCATCAATCGTTTTTCCTTTGAGCTTTCCAAAGAAATTTTCTACTAAAGTTTTGTCTCGTCCTTCATTTTTGGTATCTATTTTACTTACATCAATTGAAACCTTAGAACCTACAAGCAGAGAACTAAAGTTTTTTCCTTCTTTTTCATTAGGTGTATACGAAACCCCTGTAAATTGACCACCCACACCAAGCTTTGCCAAGGTTTTATAGGCTTTCCATGTTACATTCATATCATTTGACTGCACCAAAAGACAGCCCCCCTCAGCAGTTAAAAGAG
Organism: uncultured Sulfurovum sp.; assembly: GCA_964409295.1. Taxonomy (GTDB): domain Bacteria; phylum Campylobacterota; class Campylobacteria; order Campylobacterales; family Sulfurovaceae; genus UBA1140. The sequence goes on along the minus strand of CAYPCV010000002.1, from coordinate 11,401 downwards.
AAGCAAGTGTTATTAAAGAAAAAAGTGTTTTTTTCATCGGTTTATCCTTATTTATTTATATCTTTGGATTATAGTATCTTTATGTTTATTTTGAAGTAAACTTTTTTAGTTAGATAGATGAATAAGTCACTTCCATTCGATGTCTCTATATTTAATTTGCTATAATTCCACCATTAATTAGATATGGGATAGAAATGGAACAGAGAGCAAGAGTATTAATAGATTGTGAAGATGCCAAAGGGTTGGTTTATAAGATTTCTAAAGTCTTTTATGATAGAGATTTGAACATTGACTCTAACCGTGAATTTGTGGATAAAGAGCAAAATAAATTTTTTATGAGAACGGTGGTTACAGGCTCTTTTGATGTGCTTGAGTTAGAGAGTGCATTGAAAGAGATTGCTCCTATGAATGCACGGCTTAAAGTTATTGTACCTAAACGAAAAAAGATTGTTATTTTGGCAACCAAAGAGTCGCATGCTTTGGGCGATATTTTGATTCGTCACGAAGCTGGGGAGTTGAATGCTGATATAGAAGCAGTCATTGCCAATCATGATGTTTTAGAGCGTTTGGTACGTCGTTTTGATATTCCATTTTTCTGTGTTCCTGCCAAAGATATTTCAAGAGAAGAGCATGAAGAGCAAGTGATGAAACTGATAGATAAGCATAAGTTTAATTATATTGTTTTGGCAAAGTACATGCGTATTTTAACCTCAACCTTTGTTTCGGCGTATCCTAGACAGATTATCAATATACACCACTCATTCTTACCTGCATTTATTGGGGCAAACCCTTATAAACAAGCCTTTAAACGAGGGGTAAAGATTATTGGTGCAACGGCACACTTTGTGACAGATGATTTGGATGAAGGTCCAATTATTGCCCAAGATGTGATTCCTGTGAACCACCGTTTAGAGTGGAGAGATATGCAGAGTGCAGGGCGAGATGTTGAAAAAATAGTACTTTCTCGGGCTTTGAATTTTGTCTTAAACGATAGAGTATTTGTTCATGGGAATAAGACGATAGTATTTTAGATAAAATAGATAAATAATTATTGTTAAAATTATAAAATAAATAAATTTTACTTATTAAGATTACTCTGCTATACTTCTGAAAAAACTATAAAGGTTATAACTATGGCTAATAGATTACCGTGGTGGGTAGGTGGCATTTTGATGTCGGGTCTACTACTTTTAACATTCTCAATTTATGGAGCAGATAGACCGATTGGTGCGTCAACATATGTTCCTTATGCTGCAGCACTTATTTTTAATTTAGACCCTGAAAAATATAGCTATATAGAGCATATTAAATATTCAGGTTCGTGGGAAGGAGTTATGCTCTTGGGGGTACTTTTTGGTGGATTTATCACTTCTGTATTTATTACAAAAAGTTTCCGTTTTTCATTAATTCCAACGGCATGGAAAAACTATAAAAATAACTCTATAATTTCTCGACTTTTATGGAGCTTTTTTTCAGGCTTTATTATGATTATTGGTGCAAGATTGGCAGGTGGATGTACCTCTGGTCACTTTATGTCTGGTATGAGTCAACTTGCCATGTCTGCAATGATTTTTGGTGGTGTGGTTATGTTGACACTTGTTATCACAGGTAAGCTTTTTTATAATACAAAAGGAAAATAATGGCAGATATTATATTTGTGGTTGATGATGTAAATACAACTGTAACTGATAGAGTATTTAAAATGGTAGAGACGGTTATTGATATGCAACATGGTTCTGTCGCTTTGGTTTTTTTGATTGGTGTTATCTTTGGAGGAATTATTCAATATACACGGGTGGATAAGTTTGAAAAGATAGCAGGTTTTGCTATGTTAAAAGATACTATTATTCCTAAAATGCTCTTTTTAACGGTGGGTTTAACCTCTATTGGTCTCTATTTTATGATTGATGCAGGTCAAGCCCACTACCATATTAAACCAATTGTTTGGCAAGGGCTTATTATTGGGGGAATTCTTTTTGGTATCTCTATGGCAATTTTGGGAAAATGTCCAGGTACAGGGCCTGTTTCGATTGCCGAGGGGCGAATTGATGTTTTGATTGGTGCAATTGGTGGTCTGTTGGGTGGTTTGGTCTTTACCCTCTATTATGATGACTTTTTTAAGCCATTAATGGGAGATAGTTCAGGTAAAACCATCTTGACAGATTTTTTTAAAGGTAATGAAGATATGACGGCTATTATTTTTGGAGTGGTTGTAATCTTGATTGCTATTGCTATTCCCAAGCTAGAGTTGTTTGATGAAGTAGATTTACGCAAACTTCCTGACGATAAACGACATGATAAAAAAGAAAATTAAGTACAAAAAGCGTATAATAGCTTAAAAAATTAAAGCCTTATATGCAAACTAAACATCATAAAATTACCATTCAAGATTATCTTGATTTTAAGCAACTTTTTCAAGATTATCAAGGAACACATAAAGAGAATCGTCTTTTTGCTTTAAAGCATAAAAATTCTAAAAATTTAGTTTTTTTATGGTTAGAAGAGTATCGTTTTAAGATGCTTAAACCATTTTATTCTGATACCTTCTCTTTATACTCGAACTCTTTGAACAATATTGTTTCGTTTATCTCTCTTCTCTTAGGTTTATTTATGGGGATTGGTCTTTTAAGTTATAGTGGAAATGAACCTGTAAACATTATCTATTATCTCTTCTTTGCCACGCTTTTGCCTATTTTAAGTATGATTTTTACACTCTTCTCAATTTTATCTAAATGGAATATTTCTGATTTTTTTAAGATGCTTTTTCCCTTTCACTGGCTAGAAAAACTTTTATCAAAATTTACACTTCATAGAGAAACAGACTCCTTTGATGAAGTTCTCTCTAAACCTTTACAAAAATATCTTTTTATAGAACGTCTTCAACGCTTCTCTTTAATTTTTTCCATTGGAACCTTATTGGCTCTTCTTTTTATTGTTGTAACCCAAGATATCGCCTTTGTTTGGAGTACCACTCTACAGGTTGAAGCTTTAAGCTTTTATGGTTTTTTGGAGTTTATTGCGACTCCTTGGCGATTTATATTTCCTTCATTTATGCCTTCTCCTGAGTTGGTTGAATTGAGTCAACATTATCGTTTAGGAGAAAAACTTAACACTAATATGATTGAAAATGCTCACAGATTAGGGGCATGGTGGCAATATTTGGCTATGAATACTTTTTTTTATGCTGTTGTTTTACGTTTTACTCTTTGGATATTCTCTACTCGATATTTAATAAAAAAAGTACAAGAGGAGTTTTTTGATTTGTATGGAGTGCGTAAGCTTGTAAAAGAGTTTAAAACCCCTTTTATTGAGACAAAAGCTCCTAAAAAAGAGAAACATTTAGAGATTAAAAAAGAGCATAAAAAACAGGTTAAAACGTTGGTTGAGACAAGGGTTCAAGAAGAGCCAAAAGTTCAACAACTAGAACTTAAAACGGAATCAAGAGTAGAACCTCTAAAAGTGATAAAAGAAGAGAAGATAGAAGAAGAGCCTAAGGAAGAAGACTCTAGGGAAGAAGAGAGTATTCAAGATATTGAAAAGGACGTTCTTTCTGAAGTTATAGACGAACAGTATCACAGTATTATCGCTTGGAATTTTTCAGAAGATGAAATGTTATTGGTCAATGATACGAAACGAATTGATGCTTTATTTAGTGCTTCGGTAGGGGGAAATAATTCGTTTGAAGAGGATGAAGAGGTGGCAAATAGAGCAGAAGAGAATGTTTTATTGTATGTTAAATCATGGGAACCTCCAACCATGGATTTTGTAGATTTTTTAGAAGAGTTAATTGAAAATTCTAGAGTAGATGAAATTGAGTTGTTTCCTATTGGTTTACCTGAAAACAATTACAGAAGTACAGAAAAAGAGTTTTCAATATGGAATCGAAAAATAGAAGGCTTAAAAGCTAAAAAGGTATGGGTTATTGATGCAAAGTAGTTATAGTTATCCAAAATTTGCAGTTGTGGGGCATCCAAATAAAGGGAAAAGTTCTATTGTCTCTTCGTTATCTTTGGATGACTCTATTCAGATAGGGGACACGCCAGGGACAACACAAGTAAAACGTGGGTTTCCATTAAAGGTTGATGGAAAGATTATCTATGAACTTTTTGATACCCCAGGTTTTCAACGAGCCAGACGGGTGTTGGCTTGGTTAAACAAACAAGAACCCGTTTCGGCAGACAAGCGAACAGAGGTGGTGCGTAAATTTATAGCCCAACATCGAGATAATCCAAAATTTAGAGATGAGATTGAACTTCTTGAACCCATTGTTAATGGCGCAGGAATTATCTATGTGGTAGATGCCTCAAAACCTTATGGTGCAGAGTATGAAACCGAGATGGAGATTTTACGTTGGTGTGGTCAGCCCTCGATGGCAATCTTAAACCTAATAGGCAAAGAAGATTATCGTGAACAGTGGAAAAGTGCATTAGGTCATTACTTTAGAATGGTGCGAACATTTAACCCTATCACTGCTACTTTTGATGACCATATTTCTCTTCTTGATAGTATGTCCCAACTCAAAGAGGAGTGGACAAAACCGATTAAATTAGCTATTAATGTTTTAGAAACTTTGCATCAAGAGAAGATAAATTCTACGGTTAATGCAATTGTTGAGAATATGCAGAAGACAATCTCTTTTGTCTATACTCACACTATTCAAGGAGAAAAGGCAACAGCTAAAGAGGAAGAGTCAGCAAAGATAGCCTATCGTAAAGCAATTATCAATTATGAGAAAAAGCAAAAGAAAGTAGTCGAAGCCATTTGGAATCATCAAAGCATTAGTAAAGTAGAAGATGGATTAATGGTTGATGAGGTTGGTTTGTTTTCTAAAGAGAGTGCTTCTATTTTTGGATTGAGTGAAAAAGAGTTAATATTAACGGGTGCATCAGCAGGAGCCATAACAGGTGTGGGGGTTGATTTACTCTTTGCAGGTTCAACACTTTTTACTGCATCTCTGATTGGTGGTTTAATTGGTGGTGTAGGGGCAAAGTTTGGTTTTAATAATATGTATGAACTTAAAATTTTAGGTCAAAGTATTGGAAAGAGAGAACTCTCTATTGGACCAATGAAAAATTTAAACTTCCCATATATTCTTTTGGGACGTGCTTTGTATCATGCCTCAACCATTGCCAAACGTTCACATGCTCTGCGTGATAGTTTACATTTGGATAAAGAGGACTTTTTTATGGATAAAGTAATGGATTCCAAACTTCGTAAAAAGTTAGAAGAGTTGCACGTTCCATTGAGAAAAGGAAATGAGCTAAAAGAGGAGAGTTTGATTGAATATAAAAAGGCTGTTCAGGAGAGCTTTATTAAGCTTTTAAAATAGTAGGGGCGATTTATCGACCCTACATGATGCTCTATTTTATAAAATATATTTTAACGCTTGTAAGAGAAGAACAGTCAGCATTCCACCTGCAAATCCTGCAACAATATCGTCGCCCATAACGCCTAATCCACCTTTTACTTTTTGGTCAATTGTTCCAATAATAGAGGGTTTCCAAATATCAAATAGTCTAAATGCACCAAAAGAGAGAATAATTGAAATCTCATAAGCATATTCATAAGGCATGGTTCTAGCCGAGGCGATTGCAAACATAAGGGTAATCCACATTCCTGCTACTTCATCAATAACAATGGATTTATCATCATGACTGTTAGTTAATTTCTCGTATTTATTAATTTCAAAGATACCTACAATGGTAATGAGAAGTGTTAACATAAAGAGTGTTTGTAGTGGAATAACTTGTATAAGAGCAACACCCACAATTAGAGCCACAAAAGAACCAACTGTTCCTGGAGCTTTTGGAGCTAATCCAGAGCCACCAAAGGTTATAAAAAGTCTGTTTAATGTCATAGAATATATCCTATATAAATGTGATGTATGGAAACGGAGAGTCTACTCCCGAATAACGGAGGCAGAGCCTTCCGATTCCGAGTTTAAAAAATCTTAAGTTAAAGAACTTGTTTGGTAGAGTCCCATAAGCTTAATGTAAAAATCTTCTTCGCTGTGTTCTTCTATTAATCCATCATTGGGCATAATAGAGTCGTACATCTCTTGAAGTTGTTGAAATCTATCAGGAAATAAAGCACTTAAAATACTAGCCGATACTTCTCGTCTAACCAATATGGATGGTGGCATCATTCCTGCATGAATAAGTTGTAAAATAGATGGAGAATGGTAGTGTACATGGTGGTGCTGTCCATGAGGACAAGTACTTGTACTAACCAATGTTCTACATTTATTACAATAGACATACTGCTCTGCTGTTGTAATCTCTATTTTAATATCTTTAGATGCATCAAAAACAGAGTTTAATTTATCTTGATCATAAAAAAGACCCAATCCTGCATGATTGTTTCCTACTACCAAGTGGGTACATCCATAATTTTTAGCCACTAATGCATCTAAAATAAGCTCGTTGTATCCAGCAAAGATATAGGAGTTCTCTAAAGGAACAATAATAACTTTGTTTTGTGGTAGAAAATTTTCAATAAAGGTCATCAATGCTGTATGACGAATATCGTAACGTAATCCCGTTGTGTTAAAGGGTTTTAATAAAAAGAGTACAACCAAATCAGAATGGTCAATTGCTTGACGAATCATCCGTTCATGGGCTCTATTTAGAGGACTTGCTGACAATACCATAGAGGATATTTTTTTAGCATTTTGCTCTTCTATTTTCTCTTTAACGATTCGTTTTGTACCAGATATAAGAGGATACTCTACTGTATAGTCACCTGAAACGGCTATTCTTCCAATTCGTTTAATAGTATTTTTGACACCAGGATGCGACTTATCAGCTGTTCCATAAATACATTTTAGACGTTCGTCTGTCTCAACAATAAATGTCTCATCAACGGTTAATCTCCCAACATACTTTTTTTCATGCATTAGGTCAACTACTTCACCCTTTTCTAAACTACTTAAACAAGCTTCATTTTTTTTACCTTTTGGTGTTAAAAGAAAAGGAAAAGGAAAAGGAACACCTTGATACATTTTACTTTCTCTTACTTCAATAGCTTCAGCTTCTGTCATTAATTTACTCACTGGAGATATTAATCCCTCTTGTACCAGTGCCAGCGTAGATAATGCCTCTGCATCTATGTAGAGCTGTTTATTTTTTCTTGAAGATGCCATATTTTTTCCTTTTTTCCCATAGACTTTTTCTAGAGATTCCTAGTTTTTTAGAGAGTTCTGTATCAGGGTATTGGTATTGGAAATTATTAACAATAAATTTAACATAATCATCAATGGTCAAAATCTCATTTTGGTCATAAAGTTTATTATCGGTATTAATTTCAATAGTCTTATACGGTGTTTCAATTTCAGAAGTAGTGGAGATAATAAATTCACGATCCTCTATCAGTGTAAACAGGTGTTCCCTATCAGCTTTTTTCAAAGTTTGTAAATCGGAGATGTATAGAATATGCTTTTTATTAGCATTTTCTAGTTTTGATTTCCACTCTTTAGAACTTAAGGGAACAAAAATTAAAACTCTATCTTTAAGTTTAGCATATTCAAAGGCGAGTTTATCAATAAGCTTTACATAATTTGTTAAAACAATAAGAGGTGTGGAGATTTTGTCTATATCATCCTCTGTTTTTATATCTTGTAGTAGATATTCGTTGTACTCTTTGTAGAGATTTTTATATTTTTTTAAAGTTTGATACTCTTTATAGTGTTCAATCTTCCTCTTTAACTCTTCTATCATAAATGGTTTTACAATATAATCATTTGCACCAAGTTTCAAAGGAGCAGCAACCGTATCATTATTAATATAAGAGACCATTAATATAATAATTTTCTCTTTATACTTTGTAATCAAAGAGTTAAAGTTTTGTCCAGGAAGATTGGTTGAAAGTAAGTATGCATCTCCTGTACTGGTTGCAATAGCTTCCTTAATAGAAGAGTAAACTTCAGTTTCATAACCTGCAAGGCTGAGCTTACTGGATATGCTCTGAGCCAGATAGAGCTCATTTTCAATTATGGTTATTTTCATTGTTTTGTCCAATCGTAGTAGTATAGTGTGGCAACTGCTTGAACAGCTACGCCTTCTTTTCGTCCAATCCAGCCCAGTTTTTCAGCTGTAGTGGCTTTAATATTGACAAGGTTGGGGGTTATGTTTAGTAGAGATGCCAATTTGAATCGCATCTTCTTTTTATAAGATAATAGTCTTGGTGTCTGTGCAATAATGGCTAAATCAACATTGCCTATGACATAACCAAGGTCTGTTAATCTGTTGACAGTATCTGTTAAAAGCTCTTTAGAGTCTGCACCTTTATACTCATCAGAAGTATCTGGATAAAATTCCCCAATATCCCCAAGACCTCCTGCACCGAGTAGGGCATCTATAAGAGCATGAATAGCAACATCTCCATCACTATGAGCTTTAAAGCCAAAAGACGAATCAATTTCTACTCCACAAAGTACCATCTGTTTTCCCTCTTCAAAAGGGTGTATGTCGATACCAAATCCAGTTAAAGCTCGATTTGAAGGTTTTTCTAAGCAAGAGAGTTTAGATAAATCTTCAACAGTTGTAAGTTTATGAGCTTTAACCGAACCCTCTACAAAAACAACTTTTCCACCCATTGATGCCACTGCTGAACTGTCATCGGTAAATTCAATATCTCTTGATAATGCTTCTTTTAAAGTATTTGTACAAGAGATTTGAGGGGTTTGGATAATTTTTGTATCTTCTCTATCTATAGGAGTATTCTCAAAATAGAGGGTATCGACCACTTTAAGTGTAGGAACTACACATGTTCTGTTATTTTTTGCTGAAAGTACACGCTTAATCATTTCCCTATCAAGACAGCATCTCGCAATATCAGAAACCAATACATAAGGTGTTTTTACCTGTTGTAGTGCATTAAAAAGTGACTCCTGTCTACTTTTCCCACCCAAGACAAAACAGTAGTCAGCAAAGTTTGACATACTTGTAATATCATCTTGTGATGATACGATAATGGTACGTTCAAAGTTACTAATAGATTGAAACTCATCTGCCACTTTTAACCAAAGTGGTTTTTGTCCAATCCAAAGCCATTGTTTTTTAGGAGGCAGAGAAAAACGAGAGGCAGAACCTGCACCCAACAGTATTAATGTAGTATCGTTCAATGAAATCCCTTCTTTTCAAAGTGTAACCATATTATACATGGGTAACCTTTAGTAACACTTTATTGAGAGGATTTGTAACAATTTTTTATAAAAAAATGATTCTAATTAGTTCTTAATGAAAAATAAGTTCACATTTTTGCTAGATAAAGTTCAATTTTATTGAACTTTATTAACTAAATTGATGCCAAAAAGGAGTTCCTACTGTAGGAGTAGAAGGAGAGGCAAATTCCCGTTTTTGCATTGTACCTGCTTTGTACCCCAAATGTCCAGCTTCTACGGCATTTTTAAAGGCTTTTGCCATTAAAATTGGGTCTTGAGCTAAAGCAATAGCAGAATTTAACAATATACCGTCATAGCCCAATTCCATGGCTTCTGTAGCATGTGAGGGTTTACCAATTCCTGCATCAACAATTAATTGTAAATCGGGAAACTGTTTTCTGATAGCTAGAAGATTATCAGGGTTCATTAGACCTTTCCCTGAACCAATCATTGACCCCCAAGGCATAATGATTTTACAGCCAACATCTGCCAATCTTTTTGCCACAACCAAATCATCTGTAGTATATGGGAAAACTTCAAATCCCTCTTTGATTAAAATTTCAGCAGACTTTACCGTCTCAAAGGGGTCAGGTTGCAAATTGTATTGGTCGCCAATAACCTCTAGTTTTATCCAGTTGGTATCAAAAACCTCTCGTGCCATGTGTGCTGTAGTTATTGCCTCTTTTGCCGAGTGACAACCAGCTGTATTGGGAAGTACATGAATATTTAACTCTTTTATAATGTTCCAAAAGTTATTTTCTCCAGTTTCTCCTGCTGATTGTCGGCGAAGAGCAACCGTTACAATTTGTGCTTGGCTCTCTTTAATTGCCTCTTCCATATTGGCAGGGCTAGGGTAGAGTGCAGAACCTATTAAGAGTCTGGAAGTTAATGTTTTTCCACCTATTTCCCATGTATCGTTATTCATCTTATCCTCCTTGTACAGGTGCTAATATATCAATGGTATCGCCATCATTTATAATGGTCTCTTCATACTTTTTGATTGAGACAAACGTTGTGTTAACAGCTACAGCAAACCCTTTTTGAGTATAGTTTAGCTCTGTTATTAACTCATGAATATTTAAATTCTCTCTTATCTCTTTTATCTCGCCATTTACGGAAACTTTTATCATTTAACTCTCCTCTTTAAATATAATGTTCGATTTTATCGAATAGCATGATTTATTGATTCCAAACACCATCATTTAGTGCTTGTTCTACCACAGCAGGAGCAAGAAGATACCCATGCCGATAGAGTCCATTGATTCGAGTTAATCCATCTTCATTTTCAATGCGAGGTAGATTATCTTTAAATGCAGGTCTACAGTTGGTTTCGGTATTAACTACACGAGCCTCTCCAAATTGAGGATGAACTGTATAGAGAGCTGAAAGAAGCTCTAAATTAGAACGAACAGAAATAGGAGACATATCTTCACTCTCTATTTCGCTTGCTCCAATTATATATCGTTTAGAATTAGGGGTTTGTGAAATTTTACACTCTTTACAGTACTCTAAATCAATCCCTTCACAGCCATTACCACGAGGAACAATATAGATTTTATATCTAGGATGAAGCAGACGGGTAGGGCGTTTTATATCAATCTCTTTTGACTCTACCCAAATCACTTCGCCACGAACACCACGCAAATCAGGAAAATGCTCTTTTGCACCCAATCCACGAGTATCAAAAACCCAATCAAACTCTTCTATAGAATCTTCTAAATGTACTCTTTTAGCTTCTATGGTTTTAACTTCTGTAAATTCTCGCCAAGTTATTTCGGGTCGCATATCAAAATAGTTACTTGAAAAAGCGATAAATCGTTGAGAGTCTACTTGTCCTTCATCTTTAAGAAAAAATGATTTAGCATGTTGTCCAAGTTCTGGTTCTATTTGGGCAAGTTGTGCAGAGTTGAGCATCTCTATATCTTTTGCCTCTTCAATTTTGCTTTGAAGTGTTCCTATAAAGTGTTCTAACTCTCCCACATCTTGTGGGTGGGCTGTGATGATTGTCCCTTTTTGCTCAAATCCATCATAGACACCAACCTCTTTGAGTAGTGGTTTCCACAGTTCAATAGAGCGTTTCCCATAATCAAAAATAATAGATTCAGCCGTTTCAAGTTCAGCAAAAGGAGCTAACATTCCTGCTGCTGTAAATCCTGCTGAATTTATGCCCTCTTTACTGTCTCTATCAAAGAGAGTAATGGTATGTTTTCCCTCTTTTAAAAGATTTAGAGCCACAACACG
>CAYPCV010000001.1:0-5076 GCA_964409295.1 uncultured Sulfurovum sp. | reverse complement strand
AACTTCTCCATTGACTTCTACAGTTATACTATTTTGCTCTGTAGAGCTTGGAGTCGTTGTTAGGGTAGGTTTATCTGGTGCTATCGTATCAATAATTGTATCTGTTTCACTATTATTGTTATCTATAACAACCGTAGTATTAGTTTCGCTATTTCCATTGTTGTTATTATCAACCGTAGCATTGGTTTCGCTATTTCCATTGTTGTTATTATCAACCGTAGCATTGGTTTCGCTATTTCCATTGTCATTATTATCGACCGTAGCGTTGGTTTCGCTATTTCCATTGTTGTTCTCATTAACAGTGGTATTTGTCTCATCTGTAATGATTCCTACTGAAAAACTTAAATGATGAATAACCTCTTCTATATCTTTAAATGTTAGATTCTCATCTTTATTTTGTACTGTACTTTTTAACTCATCAACCGTCACTTCAGAAAGAATAATCTCTTCGTCAAAGATATCTCTTACACGATTAGATATAAAGATTCCATTTGTAGCATTGTTATCTTCATCCAAAGATTGTAAGAGCAAAGCCAATTTTACCACTTCAGTATCATTAACATCAGAACGATTAACATCAATAATATCTTGTGGAAAGACCTGTTTATCTAAAGGAAGACTGTTTAGTTCTCCTAATTGAATTGAGCCGATATAAAATGAGACAGGTAATGTTGTACATAAAAATGTTCCATTTTCATCGGTAAAGTCTATAACTTCTCCACATCTATACTCTACTCCTTCAACAGCTGAATCAATAAAATTTCCGATAATATCTCTTTTGGGTTCTTCTATTGTTCTACTATTCTCTCCATCACAAGCAGAAAAGAACAGTCCAATAGCAAGTCCAAAAAACATTGTTTGCTTTTTAAAATTAATCACTTAATATCCTTCAAGTTATTTTAATAAATACTATCAAAAGAGATTAAATGAAAGACTGAAAAATAATTGAATAGATATTAAAGATGGTAATATTGTAGATTTTATAGTGATGTTAACAAAAGACATATTGATAGTTATTATATTTTATGAACTTCTTAAAAGTGTATTTTTTTTACGACTTTTAACAAATGAGATAAAAAGTATTAGCCCTGTTATAATTAAAAGTCCATTTCCTAAATAGTCATGTGCTAAAGAAAAATTACTACGTTCTTCTAGTACAAATTGGGTAACCATCCATATTCTAAAGGTATTCATTAGAGAGATTAAAAGGTAACCCATTAAAGCCCATTTAATTTTATGAAAAATACTTGATGGAAAAGCCATAATTGATGCTAAAAAGAAAAGGTAAGGAATCATGCCGTTGCATGCTTTTTCAATAACTAATGAGTAGTGTTCAGTAATAAAAATACGATAGTTATTCATCATCTCACTGGGTAAAACCAATGAGGTCAAGTAGCTAGTCAAAGTGGTTTGATATGGATTGACAAGTAAACTTATGGGAGATGCATCCCAATAAAAAATTCCAAAAAATAGAGCAATACCTATCCAATAGGTTAATAGAAATTTAATCATTTTAGTGTTGCCTTATAGTCTATTCTTGCTATGTTATAAGAATATTTAAAATATATTAAGTAGTGTACAGTATAAAAGTATACTCTATGTGGACTTAAATTTAATTTAAACTTAAAGTAAAATATTAATTTCTTTATTTTATATTTATTTATATTTTTGGAGTGGTCATAGGATTTTGCTTACTTGCATTAGTTTCAGTCTGCTTAATAGGTTTTAATGGAAAATTTTGTGTCATAAAAAGCTGTGGTTCTTGACCCGTTATTTTAATCATAGCCAATATTTTATCTTTCTTCTTACTTTTATAGATTTTAAAAAGTTCAAGTTTTTTAGCAATAACATCTACTTCAACTCTCTCTTCACTTTTTAAGGGAATAGTATATTTCCCACCTTCTATACGCAGTAAAGTATTCTCTTCTTTATAGACCAACCAAACAACTTTAACTTGTGCTAGACCGTGAAGTGAATTGCGTGTATTGTTAATAATTAAACGATGAAATTTCTCTTCTGTTTTAATGGTAATATTATAGTCTGAGTGCATTAAATCCATGTAGAGTGTTTTGCTTCCCTTGAGTGTATGGGTTGACTTCTCTAAATAGTGAAAAAGATGCAAGTTTGAATGACGTAATATATCGGCACTTCTATAGAGTGCCATAAGTACCAAAGAGAGAAGGGTAATTGAGATAAGAACTTCTACAAGAGTAAAGCCAAACTTTCTATTTTTCATTTTTTTACTTTAATCTTCCATAATTCCGATACGAATAGCCTCTTGATAAGAGGTCTCTCCTATAATAAGCATATCTTTAAGCTTATCAGCAATGGTTCTCATCCCCATTTTTTTCATCTCTATACGAATTTGATGGTCATTAAGACCATTTTTCATCATCTCTTTGACATTATCATTCATAATGAAAAGTTCACCCACTGCTTGTCGTCCTTTATATCCTGTAAAATCACACTCTGTACATCCTGAAGCTGTAAAGTAGACGGTATCTGGTAAAGATAGTTCTTCTAATACTGTTGGTGCTAATTGTGTGGGCTTTTTACAGTTAGGACAGAGTTTTCGTGTTAATCTTTGAGCTAAAACCCCTAGAAGAGTAGAGGTTAATAAAAAATCTTCAATACCCATATCCATCAGTCTTGATATGGCAGAGGTAGCATCGTTTGTATGCAATGTAGAGAGCATTAAGTGACCTGTGAGTGCTGAACGCAGTGAAATATCAGCTGTCTCTGAATCTCGAATCTCTCCAACCATAATAATATCAGGGTCTTGTCTTAGAATAGAACGTAAGCCTGCTGCAAAGGTCAGTCCTACTTTTGTATTTACTTGAATTTGATTGACATTTTCAGCATTATACTCGACAGGGTCTTCAACCGTAATAATATTTTTATCAGGAGTAGCGATATGTTGTAAACAAGCATGAAGTGTAGTTGATTTTCCTGAGCCTGTAGGACCTGTTACTAGTATCATTCCATGTGGATGAGTTAATAGCCTATTTAAATCTTTGGTAATATCATCACTAAATCCCAATGTTTTTAATGTAGGAATACTTTCCGAAGTCATAAGTAACCTCATAACTACACGTTCCCCATGATAGGTAGGTAGAACAGAGACCCTAATATCGAGTGAGTTTCCAGATATGCTTACTTGTGTCCGTCCATCTTGTGGGATTCTTTTTTCTGAAATATCAAGGTTTGAGATAACTTTAATCCGTGAAATAACCAGTGCAGTAATATTTTTATCAATATCCAAGTGTTTCTTTAATGCACCATTGATTCGTAGTCGAACTTCACCTTTTTTCTCTAAGGTTTCAATGTGAATATCAGAAGCTCCTTTTTTGATGGCTTGAAAAAAGAGGGAGTTAACCAGTTTAACAACAGGGGCAGACTCTTCATTAGATAGTAAATCTTGCGAGTTTCTAATAAAGTCTAGTAAGTCAGACTCTACTTCAATAATATCATCTGAAGAGGTATCTACATTTTCAAAATCAGAACCTGTTTGAATCTCTTTAAATTTTTGCAAGAGTCTATCAAAACTACCTTCATCCAATTCAACAATAGGATAGTTCACATCAAGCGTAGCTAAATGGTTTAATGCCATAGCCAAGCTTTTATTTTTAACAATAATTGAAGGGTAATCGTCTATATTAGCAAAAAGAAGATTATGCTTCATTGCCAACTTATTATTAACTCCTTCATTCCATAAAGGTTCTAAGTCTACATTTTCTAAAAAAGGTAACTGTATCATGTTACTCTCCTTTAACATCTGAGAATGTTGTTCCTTCATTGTACTCAATTCCAGTGTTTAGCTGACTAAGGTCAATAGAGTTTTTCTGTTTGAGTCTCTCCATAATCGAATCACTTCGTACATAGTCACTCTCTTCACTATATTGAGTTTTAGGGAGTGTTTCTACTCTAGGCTCAATTTTTGCTGTATAGTTTTTGGGGGTTGTAGTAATCCTTTGACTCCTCTCTGCTTTTACAGCTTCTTTTTCTTTTTTTTGAGAGGGAAAACCTACAGGCATTGATTCAACATCTTCATCAAAGTCCATATCATTACTAGATGTAGAATCAAAGGTTATGTGTCCATTTTTAGAAGAGTCTTGAATTCTATTTTCCAACTCTTCAAATATAATTTTATTGTATTGCTGTTGAATAGACTCCAACTCATCCAAATGTTGACGTAGACTGCTTAAGTCTGAGCTTTTTTTAATAATGTAGGGAGTAATGTAGATAACAACATTTACTTTAGAGCCTGAATTCCCTTTGGAAGTAAAGAGCCGTCCAATAATTGGAATATCGCCAAGTATAGGAATTTTACTAATAGATTTACCATCAGCACTCTTGATTAATCCACCTAAAATAATGGTTTCAGCATGATTTACAATCGCATTTGTTTTTACCGACCGTTTTGTTGTTGTTGGTCTATCGGCAGAAGTTCCTGAACCTGGTAAAATATCTTCAATGGTTGTCTCTATCTCCAAAGAGACTTTATTGTTAGATGAAAGTCTTGGTTTAACTTTTAGAGTAATACCTATATCTTCACGAGAGTAGTTATTAATTACACTTGATGCACCCTGTGTACTCTGTTGCGCTTGTGTTAAAATTGATTGTGTACGCCCTACATAGATACTTGACTCTTTGTTATTTGTTGATAAAACAGAGGGTTTAGATAAAATTTGTGCAGCACCATTTTGTTTAAGTAAATCTAACTGTGCTCCAAGTGAAAATACTTTTGAAATTCCACTATCAAACTCAAAGGCTCTATCATTTGAAGTGTAGGCATTCCCATTATTATCAAACTGTGTGGTTGTATTATTCAAAAATCCTAAAAGTGAAGAGGATAGAGCCAATGGAGCAGCTCCTGCATTACCTGCTAAAGAGAATAGACCATTTGATGTAATTGCTCCTCCATTAAATCCATATTTGAGACCAATGTTTTCAGCTAAATTGGTATTAACCTCTACAATTTTTGCTTGAATATAGACTTGTGATTTTTCAACGTCTAGTTGTTGTACGGTATCGTAAATATTTTGATACTGTTCTGCACTTGCCAATACAATTAAA